>CALFOA010000329.1 GCA_937919795.1 uncultured Neisseria sp. | reverse complement strand
AAGACAGCGAAAGTATCGCTATACCATAAATGCCTGTCTGAAAAGATTTTTAGTGATTCTACTGACTTAGAGTCTTATCAATAGAGTAATTACATCATACTCAGGCTTGGCCCGAGTATGATGTATGCTTTAGTAAGCCCGCAACAGTTTTGCAAAGGCCTGCATCAAATATTTTCATTCACCGTATCATTATCCGGTCGGTTCGGCAGCAGCAAATTCAGCACAATCGCCAGAATCGCGCACAAGCCCACGCCGGCAAAGCTTACCGTGCCCGCTTTAATCACCATGCCGCCGACGCCGGTGGTCAATACAGAGCTCACAATCACCAGATTTTTCGGCTGCATCAAATCCACTTTGGCATCAATCAGCGTTTTCAAACCCAAAGAAGCGATGGTACCGAACAACAAAATCATCACACCGCCCATTACCGGCAGCGGAATGGAAGCCAAAAACGCATTGAATTTGCCGAAGAAAGCCATGCAAATGGCGAATACCGCCGCCCAAGTCATGATAAACGGATTGCTGTTTTTGGTGAGCATCACCGCGCCGGTGACTTCGCCGTAAGTGGTAACCGGCGGGCCGCCGATCAAACCGGCCACGCATACACCCAAGCCGTCGCCGCCCAAGGTTCGGTGCAGACCGGGGTTGGCCGCGTAATCCTTGCCAGTGACCTTGCCGATCGCCATCACGCCGCCGATGTGTTCAATCGCCGGGGCAATCGCCACCGGCAGCATAAACAGCGCCGCCTGCCAGTTCACTTCCGGGCTGTGAAACTGCGGCACTTGAAACCACGGCGCCGCCGCAATGCCGGAGGTGTCTACCAAGCCCATCAGCCAAGCCGCGATATAGCCGCTGGCCACGCCGATTAAAATTGGAATCAGCTTCATCATTTTGCTGCCGAACACCGCCACGATAACGGTAACCGCAAAGGTAAAGCCGGAAAGCAACAGCGCTTGGCCGTATTCCACTGCCTGATTGCCACCGGCCTGGCCCATCGCCATTTGGCTGGCTACCGCAGCCACCGACAAGCCGATCACCATAATCACCGGCCCGATCACCACCGGCGGCAATAATTTATGCACCGCCGCCAAGCCGCGCCATTTCACCAAGGCCGCGAACACGAAATACATAAAACCCGCGGCAAACAAGCCGAACATGGTCGCGCCCATTCCCCATTCCTGCATGCTGTAAATAATCGGCGCGATAAAGGCAAACGAAGAGCCTAAGAAAATCGGCACTTTAAAGCCGGTAGTGAATTGAAACAGCAGGGTGCCGATACCGGCGCCGAGCAGAGCCATTGCAGGGTTAAGGCCGGTGAGCA
>CALFOA010000328.1 GCA_937919795.1 uncultured Neisseria sp. | reverse complement strand
CGCACTTTGGCCGCCAGCCAAATCGAAGAACAAGGCGAATGGCTCATCATCAAACACATGTACATTGAGCTGCGCTTAAAACCGCTGAACCTGTTCATGCAAAAAGCCACGCCCGAGCAAAAAGCCCAAGCCATCATCGATTATGGCAATTGCCTGAAAGAACTGGCCACTGCCAACATTTTCCCAGGTGACATGCTGTACAAAAACTTTGGCATGACCCGTTTTAACCGCGTCATCTTTTACGATTACGATGAAATCGAATACATGACCGATTGCAATTTCCGCGACATCCCCGAAGCCCCCAATCCCGAATACGAATTGTCGGACGAGGTTTGGTATCCAGTGAACAAAGGCGATGTGTTTCCCGAAGAATTTGGCCCTTTTTTATTGGGCGAACCCGATGTGCGCAAAGTGTTCTTAGACCACCACCGCGATTTGCTCACGCGCCAATTTTGGCAATCGCGCAAAGACCGCATCGAAAGCGGCATCATCGAAGATTTTTTTCCCTATCCACAATCCACCCGCTTTTACAACGATGGCGACATTTACGACAGCCACACCGAAAGCGATGCATAAGGGCACATTTCTCGCACAACATTCATTATCGTTATGGTTGATGGTGACCGATGCTGTTGAAGTGACTTCTTTAAATTTACAGGCCGCTTTATGCGGCCTGTAAACCTGTTCAAACTTAGATTTTGCAAGCTCCGCCAGCGCAACCATCGTCTTGTAAGTCTTGTTGTACATCATCGGCACCGTCGCGGGTGTTATGGTAATACAGCGTTTTCAAGCCATATTTATAAGCGGTCAGCAAATCTTTCAACATCTGCTTCATCGGCACTTTATGTCCTTCAAATTTGGAAGGATCGTAAGAAGTGTTGGCCGAAATTGCTTGATCGACAAATTTCTGCATCACGCCCACCAGTTTGATATAGCCGTCGTTATTGGGCATTTGCCACAGCAATTCGTATTGGTTTTTCAGGCGTTCGAATTCGGGCACTACCTGTTTCAAAATACCGTCTTTCGACGCTTTTACCGTTACCAAACCGCGCGGCGGCTCGATGCCGTTGGTGGCGTTGGCAATTTGCGAACTGGTTTCCGAAGGCATCAAAGCGGTTAAGGTGGAATTGCGCAGACCGTGTTTCACAATATCGGCGCGCAGCGCTTCCCAATCCAGATGCAGCGGCTCTTTGCAGATGGCATCCAAATCTTTTTTGTAGGTGTCTACCGGCAATTTGCCTTGTGCATAAGTGGTTTCGTTAAACAGCGGGCAGGCGCCGAATTCTTTGGCAAGCTCCACCGAGGCTTTCAACAGGTAATACTGAATCGCTTCAAAAGTGCGGTGGGTTAAGCCTATGGCGGAATCGTCGCTGTATTTCACGCCGTTTTTCGCCAGATAATAAGCGTAGTTGATCACGCCGATACCCAGGGTACGACGACCCATCGCGCCACGTTTAGCGGCCGGAATTGGGTAATCCTGGTAGTCCAGCAGGGCGTCGAGCGCGCGAACCGCCAGCACGGCCAGCTCTTCCAGCTCGTCCAGGCTTTTAATTGCACCCAGGTTGAACGCAGACAGCGTACACAGCGCAATTTCGCCATTTTCGTCGTTCACGTCTTCCAGCGGCTTGGTCGGCAGGGCGATCTCAAGGCACAGGTTAGACTGGCGTACTGGCGCAACCACCGGATCAAACGGGCTATGGGTGTTGCAGTGGTCAACGTTCTGGATGTAGATACGGCCGGTAGAGGCACGTT
>CALFOA010000327.1 GCA_937919795.1 uncultured Neisseria sp. | reverse complement strand
AAATAAATAATATTAATGATAATAATAAGATAGCCGAGAATGGTGCTAATCATAAATATAGGTTTTTATGTGAATGATGATTGCTTTCAGACAGGCATTAAAAATGCCTGTCTGAAAAAATAAGCTCACGCCTTCTTCGCCACCATACTGCTGCCATCCTGCGGATGCAGTCGCGCAAACACCCAGCTTGAGCAGAAAGTAATCGCGCCGATAATCAGGAAAGTGTGCTCAAAAGCATTGGCCAATTCAACACTTTGCGGCGGGGCGCTGCGGCTGAACCAGTTGAGCAATAAAGCGCCCAGCGCGATGCCGATGCTGATGGCAAGCTGTTGGTTCACCGCCATCAGGCTGTTACCGCTGCTGGCTTGATAGATACGCAAATCGGAAAGGGTGAGCGTGTTCATGGTCGAATATTGCAGCGAATTGCACATACCCAGTGCAAACAGCAGCGGTATCAGCAGCCACAACGGCGTGTCGGCATTCGGCAGCGATAAAGCCATAATCATCAGGCCGATTAAACGGGTGTTCCAAATCAATACGTGGCGATAGCCGAAGCGGGTAAGCAACGGCTTCACCATCGGTTTGGTCAACAAAGCGGCCAGCGCAATCGGCGCCAATACCCAGCCGGATATGCTGGCGCTGCGGCCAAACGCCACTTGCAGCAACAGCGGCAGCAGAAACGGCACCGAGGCCATGCCCAAGCGGCAGGCGGTGTTGCCGAGGATGCCGAGGCGGTAGGTACGCACTTGCAGCAAATCGGGCGTGTAGAGCGCCTGCGGATCGTGCAGCGCGTGTTGGCGGTAAAACATCAGCGCCAGCAGGCCGAAAGCGGCGCATACGCTGGCAAACAGAATAGCACCGGGGTGGTTCAGCATTTCCACCGCCAGGCTGAGGCTGACCGCGCCGCTGCTGAACAGCAGAAAACCGAGTACGTCAAAATGCGGGCGTTCGCCGTCGGGCGCATAAAAATCGGGCATTAATCGCAGCGTCATCACCATGCCGATGATACCGATCGGCACGTTAATCAGAAAAATCCAATGCCAACTGGCGTATTCCACCAGATAACCGCCCACCAGCGGCCCCATCACCGGCCCCAGCAGCGCGGGCATAATGATGAAGTTCATGATGCCGAGCAGGCGGGTTTTGTCGTAAGCGCGCAGCACCACCAGCCGCGGCACCGGCATCAACATCGCCCCGCCCATGCCTTGCACCACGCGGGCGAACACCAACAGCGGTAGATTGGGCGACGCAGCCGCCAGCGCCGAACCGCCGGCAAACAAAGCCATCGCAATGATAAACACTTTGCGGGTGCCGTAGCGGTCGCACAAATAGCCGCTCAACGGCGTGAGCAGCGCGAGAGTGAGGGTGTAGGAAATCACCGCCGACTGCATATTGAGCGGCGATTCGTTTAAATCCTGCGCCATTTTCGGCAGCGCAGTGTTGAGGATGGTGGCATCCAGCAACTGCATGAAAATGGATAAGGCCAGCAGAATCGGCAGCCAGCGCGAGGGCTGTGAAGTGGTAGGCAGGTTCATGGCGGGGAAGGGCGGTTGGGTTTTGGTTTTGTTGCAAGTTTTTCAGACAGGCATAGCTGGGAGCGCGGGCGGCTCGCCCGCATTTGCCCTTCTAGGGCAAACT
>CALFOA010000326.1 GCA_937919795.1 uncultured Neisseria sp. | reverse complement strand
CACGCTGGCCGCTTTGGAAGGCCTTCATCTGCTCAACCACATAAGCTTTATGCTGGCCGCCCAAGCGCGGGAAAGCCAGAATGGCGCTGCCGCCGCCCGGCATACCGGCACCGTTGGGGCCGTGGCAAGACATACAGGCCGGGATTTTCTTAGCAGCCAAGCCGCCGCGATAAATTTGCGCGCCCAATTCCGCATTTTCTTTCGGATTGGTTTCACCCGGTTTCGGTGCTTGTGTCGCAAAATAAGCGGCCACATCACGGATTTGATCGTTGGTCAGCGTACTAACACCGGGAGACACCCGCATCGCAACAGACTGACCCCAAGCGCGTTTACCGTCTTTAATATCATGTACTTGGCGTTCCAGATAATTAGGAAGCTGGGCAGCCAAACGGGGATAGGTTGCAATACCGCTGTTGCCGTCAACACTATGACAAGAGGCGCAAAGGTTGTTGGCGATTTCTTTACCTTTGGCAACATCCGCTTTCGGCTGGGCGGCGCCGACCATACCGGCTGCCAATACGGACAGCGTCAACAAAGTGATACGTTTCATGAAGTGCTCCTGAAGAACAGCATTGCGAGCCGCAATACCCTAAAATTCGTTTCTAGTGAAATCACTATTTCTAGCCGCCACGCCGCATTTATTTGCAGCCGGGCGAACCGGTTATTCTTTAAACATGCTATTCTATACTAAATTTACCGTATTTTTCTATAGCCATGAACTTATTTCAAAACGCCAAGTTTTTCACCACCGTCAACCATTTGAAAGATCTGCCCGATACCGGCGCCGAAATTGCTTTTGTCGGCCGCAGTAATGCGGGCAAATCCAGCGCCATCAATACGCTGTGCAACCATGTGCGGCTGGCTTATGTTTCCAAAACGCCGGGGCGCACCCAGCACATCAATTTCTTCGAACTGGCCGACGGCCATTTTATGGTCGACTTACCCGGCTACGGCTATGCGCAAGTGCCCGAAGCCGTTCGCCGCCATTGGGTGGAATTATTGGGCAAATACCTGCAAACCCGCCGGCAGCTGATTGGCTTGGTGCTGATTATGGACTGCCGCCATCCGCTCAAACCGCTGGATGTGCAAATGCTGGACTTTTTCGCCCAAACCGGCCAACCGGTGCATATTTTGCTTTCAAAGGCCGATAAATTATCTAAGAACGACCAGATTAAAACCTTGTCTTCTGTCAAAAAATTGTTAAAACCGTTTATGGAACGTCAAGAGGTGTCGATACAACTGTTTTCCAGCTTTAAAAAACAAGGTATTGAAGAAGTGAACCAAGTGGTGAGCGCTTGGTTTGCCCGCCAGCAGGAACAGTCGGAAACAGAATCTGAGGATAACGGTGAAATGCCTGTCTGAAAACCGTTTACCCTCACCCGTCAAAGCTGCCTACCGGCGGCTTTTTTTATCAACGTTACATCCAACCCCAGCTGCGCAACAACACAATCCCCGCCGCAGCCGGTATCAGCGCGCCCAGCGTGGTGATGCCGACAATATTGGCCGCCATCACTTCATTACCACCCATCGCGCGCGCCATCACATAGCTGGCGGACGCAACCGGGGTGGCGGTCATCAAAAACATTACACCCAGCGGAATACCACCCAAACCAAAGGCGAGCGCGGTTAATACCGCCACCACCGGCGCCACCAGCAAGCGCCCGATGCTGGCGTGCAAAGCCAAATCGGAAAAACGGATGCCGCTCAGATTTAAAGTGGCGCCGGCACAAATCAGCGCCAGCGGCAGCGAAATATGGCCGATATGGCCGGCGGTAGCGAGCAGCAATTTAGGCACCGGCACCTGAAACTGTTGCAACAGCAAAGCCGACACAATCGCCACAATCAGCGGATTAGTGAGAATATTTCGGCCAAAGCTTTTCAGCTTCTGCGCTAAAGAGGCGGACGCCGAACGGCTCAAGGTAATCACCGCCAGAATATTGAAGAAAATGGTGACCACGCCCAAATACACCGCTCCGGCCGCCAGCCCGGCATCGCCATAGGCGTTTTGCACAAAGGCCAAGCCCATAATGCCCATATTGCTACGGAACACCCCTTGCACAAACACGCCTTTGTCGCGGATATCCGGCACAAAGCGTGCGGCGTACAACTCGGCGCCGATAAACAGAATCAGCGTGGACACTATCCCCGCCGCCAGCAGCACCGCCTGTTGCTGGTATTGAATGTCGTTGCCGTATAAATTGGTAAACAACAGCAGCGGCAGCCCGTAGTTAAACACCAACTTCGACGCCTGCGCGCTGAAGTGATGGTCTATCTGCTTGGTACGGCCTAAAAACCAACCCAGCACCATCATCAACACGCTGGGCAGCAACACCTCAACAGCAAAAACCACAGCCTGCCAAAATCCGGTCATGCCCTTTCCTTATCCCATTCTTTACTTAAATTCGCGTATGATACCGCAAAGTTTTTTAATTTTCAGACAGGCATTCATTGTTTAAGAGAGATTCATGCTGAAAAAACTGTTTACCCCCGCTTTTATCGTCGCCATCGTCGTTTTCCTCTGGAATCTATACGAAGCCTACGGCTGCCTGTTTCACGCCCGTTGCGGTTGGCGGCAAAGCGCCCTTACGATGGCCGACGACAATTTCCGGCTGTTTTTCCTGATGTTCACCTTCCTGCTGGGCAGCGCCTTGCTGATTTTTATGTGGCTGCACATTCAATCGGTGCGCGCACGCAGCAGAAAACCCATTCAGCCCAAGCCGCACGCCGCCTTTTACCACTACGGCAGCAAAAGCAAAAAACATAAAAAGCACAAGAAAAACCACCGTTAAACCTGAACCATTATGAACGAAAATACCCTGATTCTGCTGTTAACCGCCCTCGTGGCCGCGCTGGCCGCCGCTTTGATTACTTGGTTATTACTGAACAGCCGCCAGCGCCGTGAGCGCGAAACCTTGCAACACGCGCTGGATGAGGCCGTGCGCGAACATCAAGCCGCGCGCGAGCAGCTCACCATCGCCGAAACCACCAACCGCCAGCTGCCGCCCTTGCGCGAAGAGCTGGCCGCCAGCCGCGAGCAGATTGCCGGTTTGCAGCAGCAAGCCCAACAATTGCACAGCAAATACAGCGCCGCCGAGCAAAAAATTGCCGATTTATACAGCCGCGAAAACGAATATGCCTGTCTGAAAGACGATTACCGCGCCTTGCAGGAAGACAAAGCCGCGCTGCAAATCCAAAACGAGCGTCTGCAAACCCAGTTCAACGAAGCCAAACACGCCCACCAGCAGCAACTGGCGCAGCTCACCGAAGTGCGCCAAAGCCTGGCCGACCAGTTTCAAAACCTTGCCAACAACATTCTCGAAGAGAAAAGCAAACGCTTCACCGAACACAACCACGAAAGCATCAACCGCCTGCTCACCCCGCTCAACGAGCGCATGGGCAAATTCAGCGAACTCGTGCAAAACACCTACGAAAAAGAAGCCAAAGAGCGGCTCACGCTGGAAAACGAACTCAAACGCCTGCAAGCGCTCAACACCCAGTTGCACAGCGATGCCAAAGCGCTCACCGACGCACTGGCCGGCACCCGCAACAAAACCCAAGGCAACTGGGGCGAAATGATTTTAGAAACCGTATTGGAAAATTCCGGCTTGGTGAAAGGCCGCGAATACATCGTGCAGGCCGCCGCCTCGCGCCGCGAAGAAGACGGCAGCACCCGCCGCCTGCAACCCGACGTATTGGTAAACCTGCCCGACAACAAACAAATCATCATCGACAGCAAAGTCTCGCTCACCGCCTATGTGCGCTACACCCAGGCGCAAACGCCCGACGAAGCCGAGCGCGAACTGGCCGACCACACCGCCAGCATCCGCAGCCACATCAAAAGCCTGTCGCTCAAACAATACAGCGAGCTGGACGGCGTGAACACGCTGGATTTCGTGTTTATGTTTATCCCGGTCGAGCCCGCCTACCTGCTGGCGCTGCAACACGACCACAGCCTGTTTCAGGAATGTTTCGACAAACGCATTATGCTGGTCGGCCCCAGCACCCTGCTCGCCACCCTGCGCACCGTCGCCAATATCTGGCGCAACGAACAGCAAAACCAAAACGCGCTCACCATCGCCGACGAAGGCGGCAAACTGTACGACAAATTTGTCGGCTTTATGCAAACCTTCGAGAGCGTGGGCAAAAATATCGAACAGGCGCAAAACCAGTATCAAGCCGCCTTCAAACAGCTTTCCGAAGGCCGCGGCAATCTGGTGAACCGCGCGCAAAAACTGCAACAACTGGGGGTAAAAGCCAGCAAGCAGTTGGATAAGGCTTTGGTGGAACAGGCGCAGGAAAGCGCAAAATTGGGGTTGTCGGCTTCGGAACCGCGCGACGAATCGGAGTAACGCTGGGAGCGCGGGCGGCTCGCCCGCAAGCAAGCGGAACGCTTGCCTCAACAGCTGAATGCTCAAGCAATGCTTCAATATCTGCGCTTATTAGTTTGCCCTGCGGGCAAATGCGGGCGAGCCGCCCGCGCTCCCAGCAATGCCTGTCTGAAAACAAACATGAGTTTTCAGACAGGCATTTAAATTCCATCAAAGTTTAAGCTTCCAATCGAATTTCAATAAACGGTTATTCAGTATATTGATTCAAAAGATATGAGAAAAACCGGCAAGAATAATTAAATGGTTGGAGAAAAGTAAAATGATAAAATACGCCAGATGGCTATGAAATGGTCACACCATAAAATCTAATTATTATAAAAAGTTGGTTATGTTCGGGGATTTCAGATGTATCAGTATGCAAACATTAAAACTGAATTGAACTTATTGATTGAATCGTTTGAAGAAAACAAGCGATTGTATTTTCTTACCCATTTTAGTGGGGTGTTGTTATATGTTTTAGTCTTATTTCTAAATTTTTATCGAAATCCGTTTTATGCGGGCGCTTTTGATCCATCGAACGATAGCCTCTTTGAGAAATTGCTTTGGAGTAATTTTTATTTAACCTTATGGTATATCCCATTCTGTTTGGTTTGTGTGATGTTAATGAGTTTCATTGTAGATCTCGTGAGTTTTAAAAGAATCAATATGTTTTTTCGCAATGCAATCGGATTTATAGGGTGTTCTATGCATACCAGTATGGCACCATTGATGCTGGGTAATTTAATCTTCTTACATACCATGATGTAAGAGAAAACAAGCAAATACCGTCTTCGTAACAAAAATGCCTGTCTGAAAAAAACTTTTCAGACAGGCATTCTCTATTTCAAATCAACACTTCATTCAAACCACGCTATTTAAAGCCGCATCTAAGTCTGCCCAAATATCTTCTACGTCTTCCACGCCGATGGAGAGGCGCAGCAGGCCGATTTTGATGCCGTTGGCGGTTTTGATGTCGTGCGGTACGCCGCTGTGCGATTGGGAATAGCAGTGGTTTACCAAGCTCTCGACGCCGCCGAGGCTGGAGGCCATTTGGAACAGTTGCAGGCTTTTGATCACGCTGTTGGCTGCGTCTTTGCTGTCGTTTTTCAGCCAGAGGGTAACCACGCCGCCGAAGCCGCGCATTTGCTGTTTGGCCAGTTCGTGGTGTTCGTGGGAGGCGAGGCCGGGGTAGAACACTTTATCCACCGCCGGATGCGCTTCCAGGCGGCGGGCGATTTCGGCGGCGTTTTCGCAATGGCGCTGCATGCGCAAGGCCAGCGTTTTGATGCCGCGCAACACCAGCGCGCAATCCATCGGCCCGGCCACTGCGCCGGTGTTGATCAGCATATGGCGCATTTTGCGTGCCAATTCATCGGTTTTCACCACCACCAAGCCCATCAGTACATCGGAATGGCCGCACAGGTATTTGGTGGCGGAATGGAACACGATGTCGCAGCCCAAATCAATCGGGGTTTGCAGATACGGGGTGGCGAAGGTGTTGTCGATGCCCACCAGCGCGCCCGCTGCTTTGGCTTTGGCCGCCAGCGTTTGAATGTCGACCAAGCGCAATAAGGGGTTGGACGGAGTTTCCAGCCACACCATTTTCACATTTTGATGTTCGGCTAGGGCTTGATCGAGATTGGCCGGATCGGTGAGATCGGCAAACACCACGTTCACGCCCCACGCGGCGTACACTTCGGTGAGCAAATCGTAGCTGCCGCCGTAAATATCGCTCACGGCGATAATGGTGTCGCCGGGGCGCAGAAACGTGCGGTACACGCAGTCGATACCGGCCATGCCGCTGCCAAACGCGAAACCGGCGGCGCCTTTTTCCAGCGCGGCGATGGTGTTTTCCAATACGGTGCGGGTGGGGTTGCTCACGCGGGCGTAGCGGTAGGGAATCTGTTCGCCGATTTCTTTCATCTGAAACATGCTGTTTTGATAAATCGGCGGCATGATGGCGCGGTTGTGCTCTTCGGGCTTGTAGCTGCTGTGGATGGCTTCGGTGGCGAAACGGTATTTCATGATGGTTTTCTCCTGATGATGTCGCCTGATTTTAGGCGCTTGGCCGGGCGCTGGCAACCGCGCGGGCTTTTGTTTTATCGAATCAACCCCATCTTGGCCGCCTGCACGGATATAACGGCAATGCGCCATAGTCATTCTCAATTTAAGCCGCATTGCCCGATAGCGCAGTCCGCTATATACTGGCGAACTCACACAGACAACCGCTTGATGTCTTTACAAAATCATTACAAAGACATCACTTACCACAGAGGATTTACCCCGCATGAACGCCATCGCCGATGTGCAAAGCAGCAAAGATTTGCGAAATATGCCGATTAATCAGGTCGGCATCAAAGATTTGCGTTTCCCCATCCGCCTGAAAACCGCTGCCGGCATCCAGCCCACCGTGGCGCGCCTCACCATGACCGTGCGCCTGCCCGCCGATCAAAAAGGCACCCACATGTCGCGCTTTGTGGCGCTGATGGAAACCCAGCACAGCGCGCTGGACTTCGACGAGTTGAAAAACCTCACCCAGAAAATGCTGGAACTGCTGGATTCCGATGCGGGACGCATCTGCATCAGCTTCCCCTATTTCCGCCAGAAATCGGCGCCGGTTTCCGGTATTCAGTCGCTGCTGGATTACGATGTGACCCTGTGCGGCGAAGTGGCCGACGGCGTGTACCGCCATCATTTGAAAGTGTTGGTGCCGGTAACCAGCCTGTGCCCCTGCTCGAAAGAAATTTCCGAATACGGCGCGCACAACCAGCGCTCGCACGTGACCGTTTCGCTGATTTGCCACGACAATGTGAGCATCGACGAAGTGATTGATGTAGTGGAAGAACAGGCGTCCTGCCAGCTCTACGGCCTGCTCAAGCGGCCGGATGAAAAATATGTAACCGAGCGCGCTTATGAAAACCCGAAATTTGTCGAAGACATGGTGCGCGACGTGGCGGTTACCCTGCGCGCCAACGACAATATCGACAGCTTCGTGGTGGAAAG
>CALFOA010000325.1 GCA_937919795.1 uncultured Neisseria sp. | reverse complement strand
ACATCATATTCCAGTGCCAGTGTCACCACATCTGCCTGCAGGCCATTGATCACTTCCAGTGCCTGCTTGCCGGAACCACCATGGGACTGGATCACATCTACATCCTGTCCTGTTTTTTCTTTCCAGTGTTCCTGAAAAATTTTGTTGTAGGATTCATACAATTCCCTCGTCGGATCATAGGAAACATTCATTAAGGTTACCTTATCCTTGGCCGCACCGCCCTGGCCGCCATCTTGGCCGCAGGCCGCCAGCAATACCGTCAGCGCGAGCGGTAAAGCGAATTTACGGATGATATTCATAGCGCACTCCTGTTTCAAAGTTGGCTCACTATAACCATCCGTTTGCAAAATGAATAAATACTTTTTACTTCCTTGTTTATAACCTTTTGGCAGAAGCAAAAAAGGAAATGCCTGTCTGAAAAAACGGTTGATGTTTTTTTCAGACAGGCATTTTGTGGATGGAAACGTCAAAAACAACAATCGGGCTACTCAAAGAGCAGCCCGATTGCTACCGATGTTTCACTTCATTGAGCGGCTTAAGCCAGTGCTTCAACAAACAGCGGAATCGCTTTGCGAACCTGCGCCCAGCCAGCACCTTGCAGAGTGTCGCGCTTGGTTACCAATACCACTACGCTGTCGACTTGCGGAATACGCGCCATAAAGTGGAAGGTACGGGTAGTGGTCATAAAACCTTCCTGAATGGTACGTTCCAGAGAGGAGTGACCACGCTGTCTGGCCAAACGCTCTTCGATTTGGCGGATATTTTCGCCAGCAAACATATTGAAAGCAGCAGCCGAAACCAGATCAATATAGGCTTGATCAAAATAAGGGGTTTCATGATATACGCCACGTACTTCACCGTTTTCTAAGTTCACCAGAGCACAAGCCAAAGCGCCGGTTACGTTACCAAAAACTTGTTTGCAGATATTGTTGATATTTTCCATTTTTATGTTCCTTTATCTTCATGTTTGAGAATTTAACCCCAAGTGCCGGTAAAAATATCTTTCTCCCAATCTGAAGAAAGGTTTTAGGCCAAAATCATCACCACTAGGATAATCAACATTCTCACGTTGCCGTTATTGTAGGGATAATCAGCCCATTATCCAAATAAATTATGTGCAATGTTTAGATGGGTGTTGCTTTTTGGGGAGGGAAACAAGCTATTGTTCTTAAAGGGCGGCACTTTCATATACAAATGCCGGTTTACAAATTTTTTGTTTATTGGCTAATCATTTAGCTTGAGACAAAAAACAGATCAACGCTCTTGAAAGCCGCGCCCGACAAACACTTTTCGAGGATTGCCGCGTGCCACCTGATAAAGCGTGGCGTGTTGCTCACCGGCTGCGTCTGCCGCTTGTTCGGCGCGTTGCTCGGCGAGTTTTTGTGCCAACAATAGCCGCGCACGCTTTTTGTTGGCGTGCTGGCTACGCTCGCTTTCCACCCGCACCGACAAGCCGCTGGCGGTGTGGATGGCGCGCACGGCGCTTTCGGTTTTATTGACGTGCTGACCGCCTTTGCCGCCAGCTCGGCAGGTTTGAAACACGATTTCATCTTCATCCTGCCAAGCTTCCGGCTCGGGCAGGCGGAAAATGCCGATGTACCAGTTTTTGCGCGGATGCTTGGGGCGCAACGGGCTTTCGCAAATCCATTGCAACGTGCCCAACCAGTTTTCAGACAGGCATTCTGCCCGTGCCCCGCTTAATTGCAGGGTAGCAGAAAAAATGCCGTGTTTATCGGCCGTTTCGGCCAACACTTCGGCCGCCACGCCTTGTTTTTCCGCTTCGGCCAGCAGTTTTTGCTGCACAAAACGGGCAAACAGGCGGCATTCGGCCGGGCCTTGCGCGGTGGAAATCAGCAGGGTAATGGTGTTCATGCTTCACCTCCGCAACTGCCGCCGGTTTTGTAGGTGAGCAGCGGTTTAAAACGGGCGACCAAGTCGATTAAACCGGCATCGGCCAGCGCCCGAATAATGCTGTCTACATTTTTATAGGCTTGCGGCGCTTCTTCGTAAATCAACGCTTTATCCTGGCAAATCACCACGCTGCCGAAGGCGGTGCGGCGCAGGCTGTCGGCAGAATATTTGTGCGACAGCCTGCCTTTGCATTCGCCGCGCTGCCATTTGCGGCCGGCACCGTGCGCCAGCGAACGCAGGGCGTGGTCGGTATTGGCGGTCGGTTGTACCAGATAGCTGTAATCACCGCGAGAGCCGGGAATCATCACTAAGCCACAATCGGCCGGGGTAGCGCCCTTGCGGTGCAGCCAGCCGCTTTCGCCGCCGATTTCGGTGTGTTGCAGGAAATTGTGGTGTACGTCCAGCAACACACTGCCTGCGGCGCCCCAACGCTCGAGCATACGCTCGGCAATCAGGCGGCGGTTGGCTGTCGCAAACTCAAGCGCGGCTTGGTGTTCGGCTAAATAAGCGGCGGCATCAGCACTATTTTCAGACAGGCCTTGATGGCCGAAGCGGGCGATGTGGTGTTGCAAAATCTGCTGCCCCAAACCGCGCGAACCGCTGTGTACCAGCAATTGCAGGCAGTCTGGCCGAAAATCGGTTGGCAGCAAATCGCTGCGGTACACGGTATCCGGCATCTGCAATTCGGCAAAGTGGTTACCGCCGCCGATGGTGCCGAGCGCGCCGGTGCTGTCGCCTGATGCAGCAGGTAGCAGCTCGCGGATGCGCGGCAGCCAGCTTGCATCCAGCGGATCATCGATATGGCCTAGCGTTTTCGCCAGCTTGGCCGGTTTGGCTTTCTGCAACGGCAAATCGGTCTGCCAAAAGGCCATGCCGCAGCCGATGTCGTTGCCGATTAAGGCGGGGTAAAAATGGCCGCTGCTGAAAAAAGCGGCACCCACCGGATAACCACGCCCGGCGTGCAAGTCGGGCATCCCGGCCACCTGCCGCATATGAGGCAGCTTGGCGGTGGTTTCGAGTTGTTGGACGGCATTGCCTTCTATCCAGGTATCGCTGTTGGCGATAATCAGGGGGGGTGAAATATTGGTTTCTGTGCCCATAAGGAAAACTTTCTTTTAAGCGTAATCATGCCGGTACGGATAAAAATGTACCTTGGCTGAAAACGCATGGTATGTAGCGGAAATAAAGTTTTTTCGCTATTAGATTGAAAGCAGCCCGATGCGGGCAACACAGAAGTGAGTGCGCCTTAAACGCGGGGGCTGCAAAGAGGATTTGAGCGGATAGAATGAATGTAAGTCATGATGTGCTCCTTTCTTTGCAATAATGGATTGAATGTGGCGGCTATTTTAGAGAGGAAAACCGATACGGGCAAATTGGCGTGGAGTTTTGCTTTTTTCAACCGGTTTGAAATACGCATTTTCAATGCGGTAAATAACGGATAAGGCCGATGGGGCGGGCGTTTGAGCAAGGTGTTGTATTTTATTCTTTTTTGGTTTTCAGACAGGCATCATCATCCTGAATGCCTGTCTGAAAACCGATTAAACCCTTCCGCTGTTGCCGGAAAAAACACCAATCCATCCGGCTGTGGAAATTCGCCCGCGCCATGCCATTGCGGTTGCAACGGTGTGGCAGACTGCCAAACCGCAGCCAGCACCCAATCGCCGCAGCGGGCGCTAACGCCTTGCCACTCTTGTTCCGCCGCGTACAAATACACGCTGCCGTCGGCACGCCAGCGCAGGCCGGTTTGCGGCAAATCGGCGGGAAACGCCAAACCGGCGGCCTTGATTAAAGCTTCTTTCAGGCACCACAAGCGGTAATAGGGTTCGGCCTGCCAGCCGCCCTGCGCCAGCCATTGCTGTTCTTGTGCACTGCAACACCATTCGGCCAAACCGGCGAAGTCGCGTGCTTTGATGTATTCAATGTCTACACCCACCGCGTCCAAGCCGTTGCCGCAGGCCAGCAACGCGGCGCCGCGGCTGTGCGACAGCGATAAAACCGGCAAGGCGGCCTGCTGTTTTAAAAAACGGCTCACCTGCCAGTCTATCCGCTGTTCTAGCTTCGGATGTCGGCGCAAACGCTCGCGGTCGCGCTCGTCCAAGGCTTGCGGCTGGTAACGCGCGGCGCTGTCGGCACCGGCCAGCCAGAGTGGTAAAAAAGTATGATGGGGCATCGCTTATCCTGTATTCATATCAATTATAAAAGAAGAATAGGGAATTTCCTTATATAATAAACATCTTATTTCTTTTCAGAACAACCGATGACCGCCTTTTCCTTCAACATCGCCGCCTGGCGCGCGTCCAGCCCTTATTTTGCCGAACCGCAAGCCTGGCTGCGGTGGGCGGAAAACGGCTGCGCGGATAAGGCTGCCGAAACCAAGCCCGCGCTTGAGTTTTTACCGGCGATGCAGCGCCGCCGCCTGTCGCCTGCCGCCCGCTTAGTCTTTGATGCGGCTTGGCCGCTGGCCGAAGCGTTCCCCAACTGCCCGCTGGTGTACGCTTCGCACGACGGCGAAATCAACCGCAGTTTTGAATTGTGGCAGTCGCTGTTGCGCGAGCAGACGGTATCGCCCGCTTCATTTGGTTTGTCGGTACACAACGCGCTGGCCGGACAATGGTCGATGCTGCGGCGGGACATGAGCGAAAACACCGCCTTATCCGCCGACCAAGACAGCTTGGAAAGTGCCTTGGCCGAGGCTTATGCGCTGTTGCAGGAAGGGGCGAGCAAAGTGTGGGTAGTATTGGCCGACGAGCCTTTGCACACCGAATATGCGGTAGCCGCCGAGCGCGCGCCGTTTGCCCATGCGCTGGCGATGGTGCTGGAAGCGGGCGACGACTACCGCATCAGCCTGTTGCCGCCCGATAAAGCGGCCAACCCGCCCAGCAGCCCTTATTGGGGTGCGCTGGAATGGATACGTTTTATGCTTTCAGACAGGCATCAGTTTGAACGAAACGGCAGTAAACGCCGCTGGCTGTGGCAGAAAAACAGATGAAATCATTGAACTATTACCGCCGCTTTATCGCCACCGCCTTGGGTTTTATGCTGTTTGGCGTGGTCGGCGTGTTGCTGAAAGTGGTGCTGCTGCCTTACACCTTAAACAGCACCCGCAATGATTTAGCGCGCCAACTGCAATCGCGGCGGCTGATTGGCGGCGTGTGGAAAGGGTTTACCCGCTATCTGGTTTGGTCGGGCGTTCTCACCGTGCGTTTCAACGGCTTGGAAAAACTCGGCAGGCCGGGGCAGTTGGTATTGTCCAACCACCCGTCTTTGCTTGACGTGGTGTTGCTGATCGGCCATGTGCCGGAAATGAACTGCATCGTCAAAAAAGATTTGCTGAAAAACCCTTCGATGAAAAGCCAGATTCTCGCCAACGGCTACATTGCCAACGACGAATCACTGGAAATGATGGAAGAAGTGGATGCCGTGTTCAAAAGCGGCCAATGCCTGCTGGTGTTCCCCGAAGGTACGCGTACCGGATGGGACGGCGAAGTCAAACTACATCGCGGCGCAGTATCGCTGGGCTTGCGCAGCGCCGAAGTGATTACCCCGGTGGCCATCAAAATGAACCCGCTTAATTTCAAAAAAGGCCAGCCTTGGTATAAAATTCCGCCCCACATTATCCATTACGAAATCACCGTCGGCGAAGACATCAACCCGCAGGATTGGCTGGCCGAAAAGCCGCTGCCCATCGCCGCACGGCGGTTGAACGCTTATTTGCAAGACTATTTCACGCGAGAAACGACATGACTTTAGAAACCCAAATCAAACAAATGATTATCGACAGCCTGGGCTTGGAAGACATCACTGCCGAAGATATCGAAACCGATGCCCCCCTGTTCGGCGACGACGGCCTGGGGCTGGATTCGGTAGATGCCTTGGAGCTCGGCTTGGCTGTGCAGAAAACCTTCGGCTTCCAGCTCGACGGCGAAAAAGACAACCTGCGCGACCACTTCGCCAGCGTTCAAACCCTGGCCGACTTCATACGCAGCCGCCAGGTGTGAAGGAGCGAACGATGACCGAACAAGAAATCCGCACCATCCTTACCGATGCGCTTGTCAACCTGTTTGAAATCGAACCCGAGCGCATCACGCCCGAAACCAATCTCTATGAAGATTTGGAAATCGACAGCATCGACGCCATCGATTTAATCGACCACATCAAGCGCGAAACCGGCCGCAAACTGCAAGCCGACGATTTCCGCAGCGTGCGCACCGTGGAAGACGTGGTGCAGGCCGTGTTGCGCAAAGATGCGGGTTCGGCATAACGGCAAAACCGGCGGCCGTTTGAACCCAACCGCTTTTCAGGCGGCCAGATTTTTATAGCCAGCCAACTTAAGAAAAATTATATACGGCATACTCGGGCTTGACCCGGGTATCTCATGTTGCCGAAGCTTAACAAGTTTAACGATACATTATGAGGCCGTCTGAAATGAAAACCTTCGGTCGGATTTTTTTGGCGCTTGTCAGCATTTTCTACCCGTTGTTGTGGTATTACGGCCGCGACAACGGTATCTTTTTATGGCTGGCCGCCGCCATGTGCGGCCTATGGCTGATACGCGCCGCTTTGCAGAAAACCCGCGCCCAGCAAGCCGTGTCGCTTCTGCTGGCCGCCTTTTTTGCCTCCGTGCTTTTGTTCAGACGGCCTGATTCCATGTATTGGTATCCCGTGGCCGTTTCCCTGCTGATGCTCGCCGTGTTCGGCGCCAGCCTGTTTGCCGAACAAACCCTGATCGAACGCCTCGCCCGCCTGCAACACCCCGACCTGCCGCCCGAAGGCGTGCGCCACACCCGCCGCGTTACCCGAATCTGGTGCGGTTTTTTTATCTTCAACGCCGCCGCCGCTGCGCTGCTGGCATGGTCGGGCAGACACGAATGGTGGGCGCTTTATACCGGCATCGTTTCGTATATATTGATGGGCGTGTTGTTTGCGGGCGAGTGGATTTACCGCAAAACCGTGCTGAAGGTTTGAGGCCGTCTGAAAAGATGGTTAAGGAGAAGGCACAGATTGAATAGTTTTAAAGCTGATTTTCCGATATCTTACTTTAATCAAAAAAAACAGTAGGTTATTTGAAAAGTTGAGTGTATTTTATTTTGTTAAAATATTTTATTTACT
>CALFOA010000324.1 GCA_937919795.1 uncultured Neisseria sp. | reverse complement strand
AACTTCATCCACTTGATGCAAGCGTACCGCTTGCCTGCGGGCGAGCCGCCCGCGCTCCCAGTATATTTTGCCAAATAGGCGTCTTGCCAACTATTTTAAATGGCTATTCACTTAACCCTTTTCATACAAACGCTGGCGCATCTGTTCAAACAAACACACCGTCGCCGCCATCGCCACGTTCAGCGATTCGGTGGCACCGGGCATCGGAATATGCACCGCACCGTCGGCAGCCTGCAACATCGCCTCGCTTACGCCGCTGCCTTCGTTTCCGAACAGCCATGCGCTGTCGCCGCGCAGGTCGAGTTCGTACAAGCTGCGGTTGTTGACGCCGCCCAAGGCAGTAGCGCGCACCACGCCGCGATAGTTTTCGCGCCAAGCGGCAAGGTCGGTGCGCGGATAAAGTTCGAGCAGAAAATGGGCGCCCATGCCCGCGCGCAATACTTTGGGCGACCACACATCTACGCTGTCTTCGCCCAGAATAATCCGGCGGATGCCGCAGGCGGCGGCGCTGCGCAAGATGGTACCGACATTGCCGGGGTCTTGCACCCGCTCCAGCACCACGCAGTCGCCCGTTTGCGGTAATTCATTCGGCTGCGGGCAGGCGAGCAGGCTCATCAGGTCTTCGCCGCCGCTCAAGGCACTGATTTTTTCCAAAGCACCGTGGCTGACCACGGTAATCTTGTCCTCGGGTAAGCGCGCCAGCAAAGCCTGTGCTTCCGCCCTATCCAAACGCCCTTGCGGCACATAAACCGCTTGCGGGCTGCCGCCGGCGTTCAGACAGGCATCTAATAAATGCACGCCTTCCAACACCGCCAAACCGCTTTCGCGGCGCGCTTTAGCGGAAGAAAGCAGTTTGGCCAATTGGCGCAGCGATTCGTTGTGTACCGAAGTGATGGTTTTCATAAAAAGAGTTCATTCAAAACAATAAAAGCAATCAATGAGTACTAATCCGCCAAAAATGCGCCAACGGCCCGTGCCCGCTGCCGACTTTCCATGCTGCGCCCGCTTCAATGGCGCCTTGCAGATAGCTTTTGGCCGACGACACCGCCAGCCGCAAATCATTTTTATGCGGATAATAAGCCGCCACCGCGCTGGAAAGCGTACAACCGGTGCCGTGGGTGTGCGGGGTGTGTACGCGCGGGCTGACAAAATATTGCGCCTCCTGCTCCTGCTGCACCAACCAATCCACCGCCTGCTCGTTGTCCACCCAATGACCGCCTTTCAGCAACACCGCCTTGGCTCCCCGCGCCAGCAATTGCTGCCCTTGCGCGAGCATTTCCGCTTCAGTTGCCGCGGGCTGATTGCCGGTAAGCTGCGCCAGTTCATGCAAATTCGGTGTCAACAAATCGGCCAACGGCAATAAAGTTTCCATCATCGCAGCTGCAGTAGGTTCCAGCGCCAGCCGGTCGCCCGAAGTCGCCACTAACACCGGATCCAGCACCACAAACGGCACCGGATAATCCTGCAACACTTCAGCCACCACCCGTATGCTCGCCACATCCGGCAGCATACCGATTTTCACCGCATCGATGCGGATATCGGACAACACCGATTCGCATTGCGCGCGCACCATCTCTGGCGACACCGCCTGCACCGCCTGCACACCTTGAGTGTTCTGCGCGGTGAGCGCGGTAATCACACTGGCACCGTAAGCACCC
>CALFOA010000323.1 GCA_937919795.1 uncultured Neisseria sp. | reverse complement strand
GGGCCGACGCGGCCTTTTTCCACCACTTCATCGGGCGCATAATCCCAAATGCCCACTTCCGAAGCAATGGTAATCAGGCGGTCTTGGGTAATCACATAACGCGCCGGGCGCAGGCCGTTGCGGTCGAGGTTACACGCGGCATAGCGGCCGTCTGAAAGCACGATACCGGCCGGGCCGTCCCACGGTTCCATGTGCATCGAGTTGAAATCGTAAAACGCGCGCAAATCCTCGTCCATATCCGGGTTTTGCTGCCAGGCGGGCGGTACCAGCAGGCGCACGGCGCGGAACAAGTCCATGCCGCCGCACACAAATACTTCCAGCATATTGTCCAGCGAGCTGGAATCCGAACCGCTCTCATTCACAAACGGCGCGGCGGTCTGTAAGTCGGGAATCAGCGGCGTATGGTATTTATACGCCCGCGCGCGTGCCCAAGCTCGGTTGCCGGAAATGGTGTTGATTTCGCCGTTGTGTGCCAGATAGCGGAACGGCTGCGCCAGCTTCCAACGCGGCTGGGTGTTGGTAGAAAAACGCTGGTGAAACAGGCAGATGGCCGACTGCATACGCAAGTCGCCCAAATCGAGATAAAACTTGGGCAAGTCTTTCGGCATACACAAACCTTTGTAAATCACGGTTTGATTGGAAAAACTGCAAATATAGAAATCGGGGTGCTCAATCCGCTTTTCGATGCGGCGGCGGGTCACAAACAGGCGGCGCTGCAAATCCTGCGTGCGCCAGCCCGACGGCGCGTTGATAAACACCTGCTTAATCTGCGGCATATCAGCCAGCGCAATCGAACCCAGTACCGACGGATTAGTCGGCACCTCGCGCCACGCGGCAATACCCAGCGTTTCGCGGGTTAATTCTTCATTAATAATCGCAATACATTTCTGCGCTTCCGCTTCGTCTTGCGGCAGAAAAATCTGGCCGACGGCAAACTTGTGCGCCAAGCTAAAACCGGCTTCCTGCGCCACGGTACGGAAAAAACTTTCCGGCAATTGCAGCGACAAACCGCAGCCGTCGCCGGTTTTACCGTCCGCCAAAATCGCCCCGCGGTGCTGCATGCGCGATAAACCCAAAATGGCATTGCGGACAACTTTATGGCTTTGAACACCGTCGATATTGGCAATCAAGCCGAAACCGCAGTTTTCTTTTTCTAGTGAACGGTCGTATAACATGGTCATGGTTTTATTCCTGCATACTTAAGGTATGGTAATGGGGATGATTTTGGCTAGGCGCCTCTAGTTCATTTCGATGATAACAATATCAGCGAATTTTTAAATTGTAAACAATTAGCGTTAAAATACGGAAATTGTGAACAATCGTCAAAGCTTTTTTTTTGCTTTTACATCCAACGGGCTTTATCAGGTTTATGCCTGTCTGAAAAAATATTTTGTTTTTTGATTTAAAAACAAAAAGGTATTTATTAAACTATCACAATAAACCGTTTTGTACTTTTCGTAACATTTTACCTCTTAACGAGCGGTTTTACCGCCTTTCAATCGAAAATCTTTCTACTTTGGCGGAATAACGAATAAACAAAAACCGGATGAAATATCCATTCATCCGGTTGCCCAAAAAGGTTTTGTTTAGAAACATTTTATTGGGAAGAGTTGCTGTCACTATTTGAATCTGACATTTGATTCAAGAACCGCTTCACC
>CALFOA010000322.1 GCA_937919795.1 uncultured Neisseria sp. | reverse complement strand
AAGTAATTACCCACAACAGCACTATCGCTCACCACTGCATCCAAGCCACCATTTTCCAACTCTTTGATCACCAAAGTCACGTTTTCAAAACGGGCGATTTTGTCGCTGTTGCTGCCCAAAATCTTGCTGACCGCAGTGTCGCCGGTATTACCGGTTACCACGCCGACTTTTCTGGCCTTTTTCAAATCCTCTACCGATTTGATTTCTTTATTTTGCGGTACCAAAATCACTTGGGTGATTTCAAAATAAGGATCAGTAAAGGCCATGGTTTGCTTGCGTTCATCATTGATGGTTACTGCTGAAGCCAGCATGTCTACATCACCGTTTTTCAACGCTGCAAACAGGCTTTCCCAAGGCTGGTGTTTGTATTCCACTTTGAAATGGCCGACTTCAGCCATTGCATTCATCAAATCTACATCAAAACCCTGAACTTCATTTTTTTCGTTCATAGATTCAAATGGCGCAAATTCCGCATTCATCGCTACGCGGTAAACCTTACCCGAAGCGGCAGCAGGAGCAGAAGCACTACCCGCTGCAGTTTCGGTTTTACCGCCACAGGCGCCCAAAGTCAGAGTAGAGCAGGCTACAGCCAGCGCCAACCATTTTTTCATGTTCATAACGTTTATCCTTAATTTGGAATCATTAGATTATTGAATATTTTAGCATGAATTTACACAACTGAATCTGTATTTTCAATGTAACGATTAATATTCTTTTTCCCTGAAGAAAGAGTAGGTTACATCGTGAAACAAATCCACATGCGGGCTGTCTTCATAATTAAGCTCGGCCAAAGCATCTTCAAAAGCCAGTTGAATAGATTCCACCGCATCCTGCGCCATCTCGCCGGGCAGGGCGCGGATTAAGCCTTTCAGTGCGGTAGAGAGCACGCGGTTTTGCATGCGCAAAACTTCCGTGGTTTCTTCTAAAAACTCCAACCTTTTCTCGATGTCGCTCATGATGTTCTTCCGAATAATCTGTTAAAATATCGGCCATTATAAGCCTTTAAATACCTGCAAAGAAAGTAGCAAAATGAACGACCGCCGCCCGTTCCCGCCCGATCATCGCCACCACACTTATTCCGCTGAAAGCCAACAGGAAGAGTGGGAGCGCAAACTGCAACAATTACGTGCGCAAAATGGCGTTGCGCCGCCGTCGCCGTATGCCACCCAAAAACAAGCGCCGCGTACCGACACCATCCGTCCGCAATCGGCCATTCAAAATATGGCGCAAGCCGAAGCCCGTGAAAAAGCCTTGTTGGAATACCTGCGCCAGTGGCAACATGAAATTAACGCCGATTTCGCCGAAGATCAGCCGGAAGAAGATGCTTCTGTGTTGTTGCAGGAAGATTGGATCAGCGCGCAAACCGCGTTGCAAGGAGAGGTGGACGACAGCATCGTCGAGAAAACCAGCACCGTTTGGGTAAACCCCAAGCGCGGTGCTCTGGCTGAGCCGGTGTTGGAGCAGGCTGAAATCTTTGAAGAAAGTGCTACTGACGAAGATAAAATTGTGCCATCTACCGTGCGCCCGGAAAATATTCCGGTAACCATCAACATCATCAATCCCAATGTCGCGCCCAATCTGCCGGTGATGTGCCTATCTGAAAAAGAGCTGCTCGACCGTTTAACCCGTAAACTGTTGCCGCACCTCACCGATGCCGTCTCCGGCATGATACGCACCGTGGTGCAGAAACAAACGGCTGCGATGACTTATCAGATTCAGCAATCATTGGCACAAGAAGCGCCGAACATCGTTAAAGAAATTCTCGATCACAATCTGCGTACCGTGATGAAAGACATCCGCTACGATTTGAAATACAAACGCCGTTAAGGCAAAGGCCTGTCTGAATGAAGAAAAATAACTGGCTGTGGCTGATACCCGCAGCCGCTATTTTGTTGTATTCTCAATGGAATCAGCAAGATAGTCATCCTACCGCTACCAACAGCGGTGTTACCACCAGCCAAAACCAATCGGCCAATAACGGCAAAGGCCAAACCGCAGCCGATTCCGATGCCATTTTAAAGCAAGCGTTTGACAGCAAAACCAATGATCTGCAAGTACAAGGCAGCGGCACCGTAACCAAAATGCTGCCGGACGACAACAAAGGCAGCCGTCATCAACGCTTTATCTTAAAACTAGCCAGCGGCCAAACCTTGTTGGTGGCACACAACATCGATTTGGCACACAAAATTAAAGGGCTGAAAAAAGGCGATACCGTCGGTTTCAACGGCGAATACGAATGGACGGAACAAGGCGGTGTGATTCACTGGACGCACCATGATCCGGCTAAACGCCATGTTGACGGTTGGTTGGAACACCAAGGGCAGCGTTATCAATAATGTCACAAAATAAATGGATTAGCCTGTTGGCGTACGGCTTGATTATTGCCGCAATGTTGTTGGACTTTATCTTAAAACCTGCTTTTTTATGGAAATATACCGGTCTGTGCTGCTTATTAGTGGCACTGATACTGGCTTATTGGCAGCGTTGGCGTTCTTTGGATGCTTTGCATAAAAGCCATGCAAACCATACGATTAAAACTGCCTGGGTTGCGATTGTGGTGCCTACTATAATCACATTCGCCAGTATCGGCTTGATTCTGCTGGGCGTGCGCACCCAGTCATCAGTGGGTGAATGGGCTGTTCCATTGATGCTTATTACCTTGATTCCCGTGGTGTTATGGTCATTGTATCGATCCATAAAAGGTTTGTTTTATTTGCTAAAAGGCAAAGCGGTGGCATCAGGCTGGCTTTGAGATGATTCGGTTATATATACGATATTATTTGCTTTCCACCCATAATTTCGCATAAACATAATTATGTTAATTTTTATCCTCAAAACGGGAAGCTTAGGTGGACCCTTTTTGAGGATACTCGATGTCAATCACAACGCTCGGTGTCATGGGCACCAAAGGCGGAACAGGAAAATCATCAACTGTCGCAAATGTCGGCGGCTTGATGGCCGACATGGGTTTTCGTGTCTTAATGATTGACACGGATCCACACGCAGGTTTGAGTAAATACTATCCGCTGCATTTCAAAGCACCTAACGGCATTGTCGAGTTATTACTCGGTGACAATTCCGAGGCTGTTATCACATCGACTATTTCCAATACGGTTTTCCCGAATTTGGACATCGTTTTAAGCAACAACTTAAATGATGATGTGCGCATCCATGTACAAAACCGTGTTGACCGCGCCTTTTTGCTTCGCAGCAAAATCATCCATCCCTATATCCAATCAAATTACGATGTCGTCATTTTCGATACCCAAGGTGCGGTCGGCCCTGTGCAGGATGCAGTCGCTTTCGCATCAACCCTCATTCTCAGCCCGGTTAAACCGGATGTGTTGAGTGTGCGCGAGTTTTTGAGCGGCACACAAACGTCTCTCGACCGGCTGGCCTACGGCTCTGCCATGAATCTGCAAGTGCCGCCATTGCGTGTCTTGATTTACGCGCAAGACCGCACCAAAGATGCCCGCTTCATTTCTGAAGAACTGAAAGCAAACTTCAACCGGGGTATTGACGGCCGCAATCAATTGCTGAACACCATCATCCCGGCCGCCAAGTCGTACAAAGAATCGGCCACCTTGCGTGTACCCGTGCACTGCCATGAGCGTATCCATGACGGTAAAAGCGAATCGGCACTCAACGTGATGACGGAATTGGTGTATGAGCTTTTTCCGCCGATTAAAGACCAAGGTCTGAAAGGTACATTCTTCAACGAAATGGATGACCTTTACGAAGAATATACGCCTGAAAACGACCTGGGAGGAGCGGAAAATGAGCAATAACAGCAAAGCCCGCCAACCGGTTAAACCACAACGCAAGCTGGACGGCAGCCTAGTCGGTGCCAGTCTGAACGTCTCCAATCCGGCTGCTACCGGCATGGATTTGTCTTACCAACCTGCGGCCATGTCCAATATGTTCATGAATCTGCCGGTGAGCGAAATCGATTTTTTCGATAAAAACCCGCGCCGGCAGCATGATGACGAACTGTACCAGCAAATTAAAGACTCTATCCGTGCCACCGGTGTACAACAGCCGGTGCACGTCACCCGCCGTCCCGGCGGCAACCATTACATTTTGGCCCAGGGCGGCAATACGCGCCTTAAAATCGTCAAAGATTTGTTGCAGGAAACCGGCGACAGCCGCTTTGCCAGCATACCCTGCATCTACATCGAGTACACCTCCGATGAAAACATCCACATCGCCCACCTGATCGAAAACGAGCAGCGTGCCGATATGGTGTTTTGGGACAAGGCCTGTGCCTATGCCGATGTTCGGGATATGTTGCAGGCCAAATCTGCCGAGCAGTTAGGTTTTCGAAAGCTGGAACAGAAGTTTGCAGAATTGGGTTTGAAAGTGTCATTTGCTGCACTTTCAATGTACTTTTTTGCGACAGACCATCTTTCTGAACTTGGTAAATCTTGTAACGACCTATCAATTCCCAAAGCTAGGGACTTGCGCAAACAGCAAAACGACTTACTGGCTCAGCTAAAAGAAGCCGGTCGGGAAACCGAAGGTTTCACAGCATTCTGGCACAACACCCTCTCCGACTGGAGCAGCCGCCATATTGCAGAGGCGGAACTCGATGTTCCGGCACTGCAACGCCATCTGCAACAGGCGTTTGCAACAGCCTACGGCATCAGGCCGTCTGAAACTGACACAGTATCAGGGCGTCCGGCAGCGGTCGACCCGTTGCCGGACGGCGACCTCGGCCAATCAAGTGCTGCAACAGCCCCGGCAACGGCTTCCACGCCCTCTTCAGATCGGAAGAGCACACG
>CALFOA010000321.1 GCA_937919795.1 uncultured Neisseria sp. | reverse complement strand
ACCTGCGCCTGCTGGCCGCCTTAAGCCGTGCACAGCAAAGTGCAGCGGATCAGTTGTCTGCCGCTTTGCCGCCGCTTAACCAAGGTAAAACCGTGTTGCCGGCGGCAGACGGCAGCTTGATTCCGCCGGAGTTTTTTCCGGTGCTCGGCCAGATTGCCAATCAGATGAAAACACAAAGTTTTCAGACAGGCATTCAGCGCATAGCCGCCTTAACGCAAGCCGAAGCCGAAGCTTTGGCCGTACAGGTATTGCAAGGCGAGTATGCCGAACAAGATGCGCCCTTATTCATCTGGATACACGCCGCTTTGCAAGTGGTGTGGACGGCGTGGGCGCAGCAGTTGAGCGACGAACAAGTACCGCCGGTTGCCGAGCGCAGCGTATGCCCGTGTTGCGGCGGCGAGGCGGTGGCGAGCGTGGTGCTGGCCAATGGCGACTGGAACAATCTGCGCTATCTGCATTGCGCGGTTTGCAACAGCCGTTGGAACGCATTGCGCGCCCAATGCACCTTCTGCGGCGATCAATCCGGCATTGCGTTGCAAGAAATCGAGCACGCGGCAGACGGCGCTTTGCGCGGCGCGCGGGCGGAAAGCTGCGAGCGTTGCGGCCATTACCGCAAAATGTTTATGTTGCAATATCAGCAGTATGCCGAGCCGGTGGCCGATGATTTAGCCAGCTTGGCGCTGGATATTCTGGTGGGCGAGGCAGGCTATTTGCGCGGTGGGCATAACCCGTTTTTACCGGTGGAATAGCATAGATGGTACTTCAAAATCGGCACAAAAACAGGTACATTTACATCTTTATGATTTAACCCAAGAAGCAGGCAAAATGGAACGCTTTCCCAAATCCTCGAAACTCGATCATGTGTGTTACGACATCCGCGGCCCGGTACATCGCGAAGCCATCCGCCTGGAAGAAGAAGGGCACAAAATCCTCAAGCTCAATATCGGCAACCCCGCGCCGTTTGGCTTTGAAGCACCCGACGAAGTGCTGGTGGACGTGATCCGCAACCTGCCGACCTCGCAAGGCTATTGCGATTCCAAAGGCCTGTATTCCGCGCGCAAAGCCATTGTGCATTACTACCAAACCAAAAACGTGATGGGCGTGGGCGTGAACGATGTCTACATCGGCAACGGCGTTTCCGAGCTGATTACCATGTCGATGCAGGCCTTGCTCAATGACGGCGACGAAATCCTGATTCCCGCCCCCGATTATCCCTTGTGGACGGCCGCCGCCACCTTGGCGGGCGGTACCGTGCGCCATTATTTGTGTGACGAAGAAGCCGATTGGTTTCCCGATTTGGACGACATCCGCGCCAAAATCAGCCCGAAAACCAAGGCGATTGTCATCATCAATCCCAATAACCCCACCGGCGCGGTGTACAGCAAAGAACTGCTGCTCGAAATCGCCGAAATCGCCCGCCAGCACCAGCTGATCATTTTTGCCGACGAAATCTACGACAAAATCCTTTACGACGGCGCGGTACACCATCACGTCGCCGCCCTCGCGCCCGATGTGCTTACCGTAACCTTCAACGGCTTGTCGAAAGCCTACCGCGTCGCCGGTTTTCGTATGGGCTGGATGATGTTGAGCGGGCCGAAAAAAGAAGCCGCCGGCTACATTGAAGGCTTGGACATGCTCGCTTCCATGCGCCTGTGTGCCAACACCCCGATGCAGCACGCCATTCAAACCGCGCTCGGCGGTTATCAAAGCATCAACGAATTAATCCTGCCTGGCGGCCGCCTGCTGGAACAGCGCAACAAAGCCTACGATATGCTCACCCAAATCCCCGGCATCAGCTGCGTGAAACCGAAAGGCGCGATGTATCTGTTCCCGAAAATCGATACCGAACGCTACGGCATCAAAGACGATATGCGCTTTGTATTGGATTTACTGTTGAAAGAAAAAGTATTGCTGGTGCAGGGCACCGGCTTTAACTGGATACGCCCCGACCATTTCCGCATCGTTACCCTGCCGTATGTGCATCAGATTGAAGAAGCGATGATCAAGCTGGAACGCTTTTTGAAAAGTTATGCTTGAGGGGTGAATACACTCAATGCCTGTCTGAAAAAACTTTCAGACAGGCAGAGACCTTTGCAAAAAAGTTTTAAACGCTTAGATTACCCTACTGACGTCATTCCCGCACAGGCGGGAATCCATGCCAAACCCTCACAAGCAATTGATTAAAAATAGTTTCTTAAAATCC
>CALFOA010000320.1 GCA_937919795.1 uncultured Neisseria sp. | reverse complement strand
TGATGCTGATTGGCCCAAATGCCCTGAATGGTACCGGTAACAGCGGTAACAACGTGATTACCGGCAATGGTTATGCCAATGTATTGAATGGCGGTGCTGGTGATGATGTTTTGGCCGGTAGATTGGGGCATGACACGTTGACCGGCGGTGCAGGCAAAGATGTTTTCCTGTTTGACAGCGTATTGCGTAAAGACAGTGTGGATACCATCACTGATTTCAAAGTCGGCGAAGATAAAATCGGTCTTGCATCGGTGATTTTTGGTAATCTGGAAGGCAATGATTGGTTTGCCGCCTCTCCCGCTGAGATCACCAAAGACACCAAGGTTTATCAAAACGGCAGCCAGTTGTTCTATGATGCCGACGGTTCAGGCTCTTATTTCAGCGCGGTGGAGTTCGCCAAATTGAATACTGAGGATAAACTGTCGATTACTTCGTTTGAAATTCTCTAATTACCGAGCGATTGAAATACAAACCAACAGCCGAAGCAGCAATGCTTCGGCTGTTATCGATTGAACAAAATTTATAGCGAAAAAACTGTATTTCTGCCACAGTGTTGCTGCGCTTGGTTGTATTACGTGTACTGTCTGCGGCTTGCTGTCTGGTGGCAAAAATAAGTTTTCCTCTATAAATATACTTTTCAGACAGGCATTTGTACTGGCGATAAAAAAGATGACCATTTTTGATAAAACGATCATCTTTAGGATTGTTTATGTATCTCAACGCTTGCGAGGCAAAGCTACCACCACCGTATTGGCCAGTAAATCCTGCAGAGTGCGGCGGTCACGTTTCGTGTCGCAAGCCATTACAAAACAGGTAATCCATAAGGCGCTCTGTACCAGATTCGATACGATTTCACCGCTTGACGGATTGTTGAATATCAGGGCGACGAACATCCCCAATATACTGCCGGCTATCCCAACGATTATATTGAATAATATTTCGCGCAACAAAACCGCACCCATAAAACCCGCGTCGGTGCCGTTGGTTTTGATTACCCGGATATTCATCAAGCGCTTGCCGATGGACTGCCCATAGCGACTCATCATCCAGGTTTGCAACAGGCCGTAAATCGGTAAAGCGATCAGCGCAATATCGAATAAATATTGCATGTCGGCATATTGAGAGAGAACGGCAAGCTCTTTGATTTGGCTCTGATCCATATATTTCAGCAACCTCAGCACAACAGCAATCATGGCGGGCACAAATAGCAACCCTGTCAGAAAGCCATTAATCAGATAAGCCGCAAACCGGCGACCCAGCGGGGCAATACTGACTTCCAGCGCCGAGGGTGCGCTTGCTTGGTTTAAATCCCATTCACTCATTTAATCATATTCCTAAAAGCTATTTGGATCGGCCGCAGCGGATAATGATGCAGCGAAGATACCGAATCATGCCATAAACATCACTGAGGCGCCAAGTATCGTGATGCGATAATGATGTTCAGAAGAAGATTAATTTCCGGTCGAGAACAAAAGATGCTGTCGTCAGAAAATATTTATAGAAATCCTTCTCCATTACGCGGACTACAGGTTAAAATACCAAACTTAATATTTTATTTTCATCATTATCCCAAATCAGGAGTTGCCACATGAAAACAGGTTTTGTCGGCTGGCGCGGCATGGTGGGTTCCGTGCTGATGCAGCGTATGCAGGAAGAAAACGATTTCGCCTATATCCCCGAGTGCTATTTCTTCACCACTTCCAACCCTGGCGGTGAAGCCCCTGATTTCGGCCAAAAAGCGCGCACCTTATTGGATGCGCATAATCTGGAAGAATTGGCTAAGATGGACATCATCGTCACCTGCCAAGGTGGCGACTATACCAAAGCCGTGCACCAGCCGCTGCGCGATGCCGGTTGGCAAGGTTATTGGATTGATGCCGCATCTACCTTGCGGATGAAAGACAATGCCGTGATCGTGCTGGATCCGGTGAACCGCAATGTAATCGACCAAGCGCTGCAAAACGGCGTGAAAGACTACATCGGCGGCAACTGTACCGTTTCCCTGATGCTGATGGCTTTGGGCGGCCTGTTCCAAAACGATTTGGTAGAGTGGGTGAGCAGCATGACTTACCAAGCTGCTTCCGGCGCCGGTGCCAAAAACATGCGCGAACTGATCAGCGGCATGGGCGAGATTCACGGCCAAGTAGCTGCTGAGTTGGCCGATCCGGCTTCAGCCATTTTGGAAATCGACCGCAAAGTATCCGACTTCTTGCGCAGCGATGCCTACCCGAAAGAAAACTTCGGCGTACCGCTGGCCGGCAGCCTGATTCCGTGGATTGATGCCGATTTGGGTAACGGCCAGTCTAAAGAAGAATGGAAGGGCGGCGTGGAAACCAATAAAATCCTCGGCCGCAGCGATGCACCGGTGGTGGTGGACGGCTTGTGTGTGCGCGTCGGTGCGATGCGTTGCCACAGCCAGGCCTTGACCCTGAAGTTGAAAAAAGATTTGCCGATAGCCGAAATCGAACGCTTGTTGGCTGAAGCCAATCCGTGGGCGAAAGTGGTGCCGAACGAGAAAGAAGCTTCGATGAAAGAGCTGACCCCCGCCGCGGTAACCGGCACGCTGATTACACCGGTTGGCCGTATCCGCAAAATGGGCATGGGCGGCGAATACATCAGCGCCTTTACCGTAGGCGACCAATTGCTGTGGGGCGCCGCCGAGCCGTTACGCCGCATGCTGCGTATTGTGTTGGGCAATCTGGACGCTTAATATAGTCGTGAGTTAAACAATGCCTGTCTGAAAGCTTTTTGCCGAGTTTTCAGACAGGCATTTTGTTG
>CALFOA010000319.1 GCA_937919795.1 uncultured Neisseria sp. | reverse complement strand
CCGGCAATCATGATAAAAATCGAGATTACCCAAGCGAAAATCGGACGTTCGATAAAAAACTTAGCCATGTATCACGTCCTTATTTCTTCTCGCCGGAAGCAGCTTGAGCGGCAGAGGCATTCTGGGCAGCAGCCGGTTTGGCGGCAGAAGCATTTTGAACCGCCGAGGCATTCTTGGCATCTGATGCCGCCTGTGATCCGGCTGCCGGTGCGGCGTTTGGCGCAGGCTGGGAAGCATTGGCGGCAGGCGGCGTCCATTCTTTCGGGGTCACCGTTTTCGCGCCGCTCATTCCGGCAATTGCTATGCCGTCTACAATCACTTTATCACCGGCTTTCAAGCCTTCGGTAATAATCCAGTTGGTACCGTACTGCTGAGCAACCGTTACCACGCGCGGCTCCATACCACCCTTCTCGTTCACAATCATTACGGAGTCTTGCTGGCCGCGGGTGACCGCTTGCTGCGGCACCACGAATACATTATCCATGTCGGCTTGTGGCAGGCTTACGCGCACATACAGATTGGGCAACAACACCGAATCAGGGTTAGGCACTTCGGCACGCAGTTTCACTTGACCGGTGTTCTCGTCTACCGTTAAATCGGCAAACAACAAACGGCCTTTGTGTGCATAGGTTTGGCCGTTTTCCAATTTGATGTCTACCGGAATCGCGCCGTTGACTTCTTGCATTTTTCCTTCGGCAATATTCTGACGCAAACGCATCACCTCGGTGGCCGACTGGGTCAGGTTGACATACATCGGATTGGTTTGCTGAATGGTGGCTAACGTGGTGGTACTGCCAGCATTAACCAGCGTACCCTCAGAAACATTAGATTGGCCGATATAGCCGGAAATCGGCGCGCTGATGCGTGAATAGTTCACATTAATCTGGGCAGACTTAATCGCTGCTTGGGCGGCTTTCACGCCGGCATCCGCTGAGCGTTTGGCCGCTACCGCCGCATCGTATTCCTGTTTGCTAATGGCATCGGCATCCACCAGCGGTTTGTAGCGGGTGATGTCGGCGTTGGCTTTGGCCAAAGTCGCTTGAGCGGTAGCCAGCTGTGCACGCGCGCTTTCGAGGGTGGCAACATAAGTGGCATCATCCAATTGATACAGCGCTTGGCCGGCTTTCACATAGCTGCCTTCTTGGAACAAGCGCTTTTTAATGATGCCGCTTACTTGCGGCAGAATATTGGCGGTGCGGTGCGATTCCAAACGACCGGGCAAATCGCTGCTAATGGTTACCCGTTGCGGCTGCACGGTGACCACGCCCACCACCGGTGCCGGCCCTTGTTGCTGTTTTTCGCCGGCAGCGCCACCGCCGGCGGCTTGTTGATCGCCTTTACCGCCGCAGGCAGCCAAAGCAGCCGCAACTGCTACCGCCAATGCAGCCGAACGTAAGGTTTTTACTTGAAATGATGTAAACGACATTCTGCTTTCCTATCAGAAATCTGGTTAATTTGTACTTTTTCTACAAAAACGCCAACAAAGCCAAGTTACTCAAGCTTATCTTCCGCAAGAAAAAGTTGAATAGCTGGCTGTAAGCATTTATATTTAATGTAGTTATACTCTTTTCCGAGCATTTAGCCAAACAATTATACATACATACTTGCATGTAATAAAGTTGTTTTTTATAATACAGCCTCTATCTATAAACTCTGTAAACCTTAAAACCGCTCCACAACACAGGCCATCCTCATGCGAAAAACCAAGGCGGAAGCCCTTAAAACCCGCGAATATCTGATGCTCTCCGCGCTCGATACTTTTTACGAACGCGGCGTTTCGCGCGCCTCGCTCAACGAGATTGCGCAAAATGCGGGCGTGACCCGCGGTGCTTTGTATTGGCATTTTAAAAATAAAGAAGATTTATTCGATGCCCTCTTCCAGCACATCTTCCATGATCTAAGCCAAGAATTGGAAGCAGATATTCAGAGTGATGCCCCCGATCTTTGGGACAACTTCCAGCGCAGCTTGGTGAACATGATTCATAGGGTTCAGCACAATGAAGCGCACCATAAGTTTTGCAATATTCTGCACCTGAAATGCGAGCATACCCAGCAGAATCAGGCAATTATCACGCTAATGCAGAGCTATTCTAATATGTGGAATACCTTGCTCACTTCTGCGCTTACCGCCTGCATCAAGCAAAAATCGCTGCCGGATAACCTGGATATTCCGATGGCGGTCATCTACATCAAATCCACCTTTACCGGCCTGATGCAAACTTGGCTCTCACAGCCTGATGCTTTCGATTTAAGCGAAACCGCCGAGCGGCAAATTGCCACCTGCCTCAATGCGCTGATACATGCGCCGACTTTGTTGAAACAGCCTTAAATAGCTGAAAATACAAAATGCCTGTCTGAAAAAATGGTTTTCAGACAGGCATTCTTTTATCTCACTACAACTCTCATCTCATAGTGTTACGCATCATCACGACGGCGTACCAACAATACCGGCAGCTTAGTTTTACGCATCACACCTTCAGCTACCGAACCCATCAGCAAGTGCATCACCCCGCTGTAGCCGTGGGTGCCCATCGCAATCATATCGCAACCAGCAGCTTCTGCTTCTTCCAGCACAATATCAGCCACTCGCTCCCCAGTATTTTCCACCACTTTATTTTCCAACGGCACACCAGAACCGGCTACAGCCTTTTCCGCTTTTTTCAGCACCTCGTCAGAGGTCGCATTAATCGCCTCTTGCAGCGCCGTTTTATCGGTATAAGCCGAACCGCCCCAGCTGAATTGAGTTAAATCAATCACATGCAACACAAACAGTGTTGCCCCCACTCCTTTGGCGAGCTTGAGCGCTTCATCCAAAGCGTGATAACTTGCCGCACTGTTATCTACCGGTACACAGATTTTGCGATACATAATCTCTCTCCTTTTCTTATTCATCATTATCAACGGTTTCTATCAGTAGATTAACACAAAACAACCGAAGTTCCACAAATTTGCAGCCAATCGGTGATAACATTGACTTCTCTCAAGGATAGCATATGAACCCCACCGCCCCCTCCGCTGAAACCCTGTTGTTTTCCACCGAGATCACCGTACAAGTTGGTGATTTGAACTACGGCAACCATTTAGCCAACGATGCCGTGTTGCGCCTCGCCCACGAAGTGCGCCTGCGCTGGCTCGCGCGGGGCGGCTACAACGAACTTGATGCCGGCGGCAGCGGCCTGATCATGACCGAAGCGGCGGTCCGCTATCAGGCACAAGCTTTTTATGGCGACCGCTTGGATTGCACGTTGGCGGCGGGCGACATCGGCAAAGCCGGTTTCAGCCTGATTTACGCGTTTACCCGCCAAAGCGACCAAAAAACCATCGCCCGCGTACACAGCAAAATGGTCTGTTTCGATTATGCGCGCCAACGGCCGGTACGCCTGTCTGAAAAACTAAAAGATTATTTGCAAACACCCCATTCCGAAACCTTCAGCATTAAGGAATCAACATGAAATCCTATCCGCAAAACAGCCCCGAAGCACAAGCCCGCATTCTTACCCTGTGCCTGATTGCCGATAACGACATCGACCCGAGCGAATTGGACGAATCGAATCTCTCACTGGCTTACGAAGCACTCAACATCAGCCCGCAAAACTTTATGGCGGTATTGCGCGAATATCTCGAAAGCATCGCCGCCGAAGCCGAACAAGGCAGCATCAACCTGCTCTCACCCGAGCGCGTGAATCCCTTGCTCGCCGAAGTGAGCGGCCGTAGCGAACGCATCAACACGCTGGCCACCGCCCTGCGCATCTGCAAAAGCGACCATGCGCTTAACGATGCCGAAATCGCGCTGTTCCGCCACATCATGAACGAATGGCAAATCGACTTAACCGACTTGGAAATTGAAGTCAGCCTTGCTTAAAGTTTTCAGACAGGCATTTGATTACCATGACCCCCCAACAGTTTGCCGAACACATCCCCGCCTATCTGCACCGCCTCGGCCAAAGCGGCAAATCCGCCCACACGCTGGCGGCCTATCAGCGCGATTTGGCGCAACTCGGTACCCTGTTGCCGCCAGACGGCGAACTCGGTCGCGCCCAGTTTGTATCTGCCCTCAAAAAACTGTCGCAGCAAAACCTGCACCCGCGCAGCCTCGCGCGCAAACTCTCGGTGTGGCGGCAATATGCCGATTATTTGGTCGAACACCAATTATGGGCGCACAACCCCATCAGCAGCCTGAAAGCCCCCAAACCGCCCGCGCGCCTGCCCAAAGCCGTCGATCAGGAAACCCTCAACCAACTGCTTAACCGCGACGAAGGCGACGAAGCCCTGCAATTACGCGATCACGCCCTGTTTGAACTGATGTACGGCAGCGGCCTGCGCCTTTCCGAAATACACGGCCTCGACCTCACCAGCATTTTGCTGGACGAAGGCTGGGTGAGCGTATGGGGCAAAGGCAGCAAGCAGCGACAAGTACCGCTCGGCCGCGCCACCATATCCGCTATCCGTGCCTATTTACCGCAACGCCAAGCCGCTTCAGGCGAAACCGCCCTCTTCACCAACCGCCACGGCCGCCGCCTTGGCCAGCGCCAAATCCAAAACCGGCTGAAAGACTGGGCGATCCGCCAAGGCAGCCCGCAACACCTCTCGCCGCACATGCTACGCCACAGTTACGCCAGCCACCTGCTGCAAGCCAGCGGTGACATCCGCGCAGTGCAGGAATTGCTCGGCCACAACAGCCTTTCCACCACC
>CALFOA010000318.1 GCA_937919795.1 uncultured Neisseria sp. | reverse complement strand
GGTTGTCTTTCAATATTTTGTCTTTTCAGACAGGCATGGATGAGGTGGCGGCCATTCTGGAGCGACGATAAAAATAATATCGCAACAAACCGTTTTATCCGCGTGAGGAATCAATGTGTTATTGAATCAATTACAAAATCTGGTGAGGGAAGTAGCGCGCACCGAAGTGATGCCGCGCTTTCTGAATGTAGACATCAGTGAAAAAGAAGACGGCAGCATGCTTTCCGAAGCCGATTTGGCGGCGCAGGCGGCGTTTGCCCACGGTTTGCCGGCGATTATCGACAGCCCGATGTTGGGCGAAGAGATGACTCCAGAGCGCCAGCACGAGCTATGGCAGCAGACCGAAGGTGATGGTTTGTGGGTGGTTGATCCCATCGACGGCACCAATAACTTTATCAATGGCATCCCTCATTTTGCGCTGTCGGTGGCGTATGTAAAAAACGGGCGCGCTCAGTTGGGGGTGGTGTACAACCCGGTGAGCGATGAGTGTTTTTATGCCGAACGCGGCGGCGGTGCTTATTTGAACGGTCGCCAACTGCCGTTGCGTAAGGTAACGAAACGGCTCAATCAGGCGGTGGCCGGGGTGGAAATTAAATACCTGCGTTCCGGTAAATTATCCAGCCGCATGAACACGCTCTCGCCGTTTGGTACCATCCGAAGCCTCGGCAGCAGTACCTTGGATTGGTGTTATCTGGCTTCGGGCCGCTACGATGTGTATGTACACGGCGGCCAGAAGTTGTGGGATTACGCCGCCGGGGCGCTGATTTTTGAAGAAGCGGGCGGCCAACTGGCGACGCTGGAAGGTGACGAATTCTGGAGCGGGGAGCATGTGTTTAAACGCTCGGTGATTGCGGCGTTGCATCCGGAGCTGTTTGAAAAGTGGTTGGAGTGGATACGCGATAACCAGTAATTTTGCTGAAAATTCTGATTGATTATGTTTTTGGTATTAATTATATGGAATACAATTAGTTACGTTTTGGTTTAATCAACATAGAAACATTTCTTCTTTGAAATTAATACAAGACTTGCAATCCTTAATGTTATTTAACTAAAAGACGGTTACAATACGAACCACTGACAGAGGTTGCTTTCCGAGTGACTGAAGTAGTGAGTAAGACGTTTTCCCGCAATGTATTGGCCATTCATACTACTCCCTTGGTATGAATGGTTTTTTTTATCTGCGAATTGGGTATTTTGTTGCAGGCGTTTTGCTCTTAAAATGGTCGAGATTTAGAAAAGCCTGTCTGAAAAACACGTGTTGCTTGTTTTTCAGACAGGCTTTTTGTTTGGGTAATACGGTTCCCGCTCCTTATTGCTGCAAGATGATTCTGCTTCAAAGCAGCTCGTTTTATTCGGTTTCAGACAGGCATTCAGCCTTTCCTTATATCCCTTCGTTTCCACCTATTTATCACCACCCCGATTGCGCGTAAAATCCCGCGCATGAAAAACGAATCCACTTGTTTCCATTGCGGCCTGCCGGTACCGGAAGACCTGAAACTCACCATACGCTACGAAAACCGCGACGAGCCGGCCTGTTGTGCCGGTTGTCAGGCGGTGGCGCAGAGCATTATCGATGCCGGGCTGGGTAATTACTACAAACAGCGCACCGCCGAGGCGGAAAAGGCCGGGCTGCCGCCGCCGGAAATTCTCGACCAGCTTAAGCTCTACGACTTGCCGCAGGTGCAGGCCGAGTTTGTGGAGACGCTGTCGGAAAACCGGCGCGAAGCGGTGTTGATGCTCAGCGGCATTACCTGCGCCGCCTGCGTGTGGCTGATTGAGCAGCAATTATTGCGGCTCGACGGCGTGTTGACGGTGGATTTGAATTACAGCACTCGCCGCGCCCGCGTGAGCTGGGACGGCAGCCGCGTCAAACTTTCCGACATCCTGCTGCGCATCCGCCAGAGCGGTTACAGCGCTGCGCCTTATGATGCGCAGAAAGTCGAAGCGCAGGCGCAAAAAGAGCGCAAGCAGGCGTTGATACGGCTGGCGGTGGCCGGCTTATCGATGATGCAGACCATGATGTTTATCGCGCCGACTTATCTTTATGACGACATCGAACCGCAGTTTTTGCACATTCTGCATTGGTCTTCGTTTTTATTGGTGCTGCCGGTGATGTTTTATTCGGCGGTGCCGTTTTACCGCGGTGCTTGGCGCGATTTGAAAAACCGCCGCACTGGCATGGATACGCCGATTTCGTTGGCGATTATTTTGTCTTTTGTGGCCGGGCTGTATGCTTTGCTCACCCATGCCGGCGAGGGCATGTATTTCGAAGGCATCGCCATGTTGGTGTTTTTGCTGCTGCTGGGGCGCTTTATGGAGCAGACCGCGCGGCGCAAGGCGGGCGATGCGGCCGAGCAGTTGGTGAAGCGGGTGCCCGCGTTCTGCCACCGCCTGCCGAATTATCCCGATGAAACCAGTGAAGAAGCGGCGGTGGTGCAGTTGCAGCCGGGCGAGGTGATTGTGGTGCGTGCCGGTGAAGTGGTGCCGGTGGACGGCAAGGTGTTGGCGGGCGAGAGCGAGGTGGATGAAGCGATGCTCACCGGTGAAAACCTGCCGGTGCCCAAGGCGGCAGAAGATAAAGTTACCGCCGGTACGCTGAATACCGCCAGCCCGCTGGTGGTGCTGGTGGAAGAAGTGGGCAAGGATACGAGGCTGTCGCATATCGTGAAACTGCTCGACCGCGCGCTGTCGCAAAAGCCTCGGCTGGCGGTGTTGGCCGACCGCTATGCTTCTTCGTTTGTGCTGGGCTTGATCATCTTCACCATTCCGGTGTTTCTCGGCTGGTGGTGGTATGCCGATGCACACAAGGCCTTGTGGATTACCGTGGCGCTGCTGGTGATTACCTGCCCCTGCGCCTTGTCGCTGGCCACGCCGACCGCGCTGGCGGCTTCCACCGGCAGGCTGGCTTCCGAAGGCGTATTGATTTCGGCCGGACATGCCTTGGAAACGCTGGCGGAAATCACCGATGTCGTGTTCGATAAAACCGGCACGCTTACCGAAGGCAAGCTGGTGGTGCAGCGGATGTTGTTGCATAGTGGTATCGATGAAGCGCAGGCGGTAGCGGTGGCGCAGGCGTTGGAGCAGCAGTCGGAACACCCGATTGCGCGCGCCATCCTTAATCTGCCTGTTTCAGAGGGTGTGAACATCCGCAGCGAGCAGCGCATCAACCGGGTCGGCCACGGTGTGAGCGCCCGTTTGAGTGTGGGCGGGCAAGAAAGCGTATGGGCCATCGGCCGCCCCGAATTTGTCGCTGAAATCGCCGGCGAACTGCCTGCGGCTTGGCAGCAGGCGGTGCATGAGGGCAGCGTGATTGCCTTGGGCAACCAGCAGGGCTTTGCTGCGCTGTTTGTGTTGCAAGACCAGGTGAAAGAAGGCGTGGCCGCGATGTTGGCACAATTGCGCGAAGCCGGTTTGCGCCTGCATTTGTTGAGCGGCGACAGGCAGTCTGCCGTATCGGCCTTGGCCGAATCGTTGGGCTTGGACGTTGCCCGCGCCGAAGCGACGCCGGAAGACAAGCTGGCTTATGTGGAAACGCTGCAACGGCAGGGTGCCAAGGTGTTAATGGTTGGCGACGGCATCAACGATGCGCCGGTGCTGGCGGCGGCCGAGGTATCGATGGCGGTGGCCGGCGGCGCCGACGTGGCGCGCGAAGGCGCAGATGTGGTGTTGTTAAACGATAGCTTATCGGTGGTGCCGATGACGTTGGCGCAAGCCCGCCGCACGCACACCATCATCCGAGAAAACCTGATTTGGTCGACTGTGTACAACTTGATTGCGGTACCGCTGGCGGCCGCCGGTTTTGTGAATCCCTGGGTAGCGGTAGTGGGCATGAGCTTGAGTTCGCTGCTGGTGGTGGCGAATGCTTTGCGGTTACGGAAGTAGGGTGGTTTGAAAGTTAAGAATGCCTGTCTGAAAGGTGGTTTCAGACAGGCATTCTTATTATTGATGGTACTTTCCAGTTAATAGACGACCATATACTGATTTTATAAAGTGCACAGCTGGGAGCGCGGGCGGCTCGCCCGCAGGCAAGCGGTACGCTTGTATTTGTGGTTCAGTATCAAGTTTTGCTTGGGTTTTATATTGATCAGTTTGCCTTGAGGGCAAATGCGGGCGAGCCGCCCACGCTCCCAGAATGCCTGTTTGAAACCACTTTTCAGACAGGCATTCTGTTATTTAAACCATCCTATTCATTCCTCTTCCTGCCACAACGCAATCTGCTGCCCCAGCGGTTCCAAATGGCTCACGCCCAGGCCGATCAGGCGGTAGGTGGTGTCGCCGGCGGGCATACGGCGGGCGGTTTGTTGGGCGGCGGTCAGTAGCGCGGCGGTGTCGGGCAGGGCGGCAGAAAAGGTTTGTGAACGGGTGAGAATACGGAAATCGGCGGTTTTCAGTTTGATGGTGATGCTGCGGAACTGCACTTTTTTGCGCGCGGACTGTTGCCATAAATCTTCCGCCAGATGCGGCAGCTGTTGCAGGATGTCGGCGAGCGGCAAATCTTCGGGCAGGGTGATTTCGGTGGAAATCTGCAAACGCTCGCGGCTGGGTTTAACGCTGCGGTTGTCGATGCCGCGTGCCAGATCGTAGAGGCGGTAGCCCCATTTGCCGAACAGGTTGACCAACTCGCCGCGCTCGAAGCGCAGTAAATCGCCGACGGTGTGCACGCCGAAGCGCTGCATTTTTTGCTGGGTGACTTTGCCGACGCCGGGGATTTTGCCGGTAGGTAGCTTGTGCAGAAAATCGGCCACTTTTTCCGGCGGCAGCACAAATTGGCCGTTGGGCTTATGCCAATCGGAAGCGATTTTGGCGAGGAATTTATTAGGAGCAACGCCTGCGGACGCGGTTAGCCCGGTTTCGACCAGAATATCGGCGCGGATGGCTTTGGCTACTTGGCTGGCGTAGGGGATGTTTTGAAAATTGTGGGTAACGTCGAGATAAGCTTCGTCCAGCGATAAAGGCTCGATTAAATCGGTATAACGGCGGAAAACGGCATGAATCTGCTGCGATACTTCGCGATAAAGCGTGAAATGCGGCGGAATATACACCGCTTGCGGGCACAGCCGTTTGGCGGTGGCTACCGACATCGCCGAGTGCAGGCCGAAGCGGCGGGCTTCGTAGGAGGCGGCGCAAATCACCGAACGCGGGCCGTCCCACGCCACCACCACCGGCAGGCCTTTGAGCTGCGGGTTTTTGCGCAATTCTACCGAGGCGTAGAAGGCGTCCATATCGATGTGGATGATTTTGCGTGCTTGCATGGTGCCGGAAGGAATGCCTGTCTGAAAAGAAAGATAATTATGGTGATAACATTTTTATGTTATTTATTAACAATGTCTTATCTTGATGGGTTAAAGAAATTTGATGCCAATAAATATTTTTATGGTTACTATCTGGAATAGCGATAATATCTGTTTGCTTAACGGATCGCTTGGTTACTCAATCAGTTTTGATTGAATCGTACCGTGTTTTGTTGTGCCTTGAGATACTATCTTGGGTTAATCGATAAACCATTTGAGTGGTATCCGAGGCGGATTCAAAGTTACGGTCATTATAAATAAGATTAATTAAACCAGAGAGGTTATATTGTGAATATCAAATATTTATCTGTTTTGCCAGCTGCCTTATTGCTGGCGGCTTGCTCGTCGGTATCTGCCGATAAACCCGCTCAATCGGGTGCGGCTGAGCAGGTTAGCTGCCAGAAGATCAGCAAAGAAGAGGTAGCGCAATTATTTGACCGCTGGAACCAGTCGCTGCAAACCGGTGATCCGGCTAAAGTAGCCGCCAATTATGCGGAACGCTCTATTTTGTTGCCGACCGTATCCAATAAGGTGCGTTTAACCAAGGAAGAAAAAGAAGATTATTTCCACCATTTCCTGGAAAACAAACCGGTCGGTAAAATCGATTACAGCCACATCGAGATTGGTTGTAATACCGCTTCCGATGCCGGTATTTATACCTTTACTTATGGCACAACCGGCAAGAAAGTACAGGCGCGTTACAGCTTTAATTACCAGTGGGACGGCAAAAACTGGTTGATCAGCCAGCACCATTCTTCAGCCATGCCTGAGAAACAATAAGTACGACGGTTTATTTAGCCAATTGAGCGGCCAGCGCAGCCACAATCTGCGCGGCCGCTTGTTGTTTGTCGGTTTCCGGGAAGGCGGTTTCGCCCGCTTCATCGATGATGGTGATGCGGTTCACCGGCTTGCCCATGGCGGTGGCGACATCGTTGGCCACCAGCATCGGAATGCCTTTTTTGATCCGTTTGGCGCGGCCATATTCCACCACGTTTTCGCTTTCGGCGGCAAAGCCCACGCAAAACGGCGGTTTCGGCAACTTGGCGACCGAAGCGAGAATATCGGGGTTTTCCGTTAATTCAATTATCGGCGGCGTGCCGCTGCCGTCTTTCTTAATTTTTTGCGCGCTACTGTTTTTCACTTTGTAGTCGGCCACTGCCGCTACCGAGATAAACACATCTTGCGTATCTACTTGCTGCATCACCGCCTGATACATCGCTTCGGCGCTGACGGCTTGTTCGGTGTACGCCAAACCGGCGGGAATGCCTGTCTGAAGCTGGCCGTAAATCAGGCTCACTTCTGCTCCGGCGGCGCGGCAGGCGCGGGCGAGTGCCATGCCCATTTGGCCGCTGGAAAGATTGGTGATGCCGCGCACCGGGTCGATGGCTTCAAAAGTTGCCCCCGCGGTAATCAACACTTTTTTGCCTTGCAAAGATTTGGATGTCCACAAATCGGGCAGTAAATCGGCCAATTCCGCCGCTTCCGGCATCCGGCCGACGCCGACTTCGCCGCAGGCCTGCTCGCCGCTGGCGGGTGGGAACACGGTAATGCCGTCGGCCTGCAATTGGGCGATGTTGCGCAGATTGGCGGAGTTGAACCACATTTCCACATTCATAGCAGGCGCGACCGCCAGCGGGCATTTGCGCGCGGCGGCTAAGTTGGTGAGCAGGTTGTCGGCGATGCCGTTGGCGATTTTGGCCAAGGTGTTGGCGCTGGCGGGCGCAATCAGAAATACATCGGCTTCACGGGTGAGGTTGATGTGTGCCATGCCGTTGCCGCCGTTTTCGCCGCTGTGGGTTTCCGCCAGCACCGGATTGCCGCTTAAGGCTTGAAAGGTGAGGGGTGACACAAATTCAGTGGCCGCCCGGCTCATGGCCACGGTAACGCTGTGGCCTTGTTTTTTCAGCAGGCGCACGAGTTCGCAGGATTTATAGGCGGCGATGCCGCCGCTGATGCCGAGTAGGATGTGTTTGTTCATGGGAATTTTCTCTGCTAAACAAAGAGGGTTTGTTTTTTATTCTACTTTGTTGTTTTGATTCGTTATATGGCTTTGGCTTTTTCAGACAGGCATTACCGATACGGCTTTTCCAATTCCGCCTGTTTTTCTCTCAACAAACGCTGCACGGTTTCGGCGGATTGGCGGCGGTCGGCTTCGGCGGCTATCGGTTCGAGAAAGTGCAGCTCGGCTACGCCTTTGGGCTGGCGGGCAATCATGCAGATCGATTGCCACAGCGAGATGTCGCCGTAATAAGCCATGCTCGGATTGGGGCTGGAGCCGTCGGCATTCGGATAACGGCAGAGTACCGGAATAATCGGCACACCCGCTTCATGCGGTGCTTGGAAAAAACTGGTTTTGAACGGCAAAATATCGCGCCCTTCGGTGCTGGTGCCTTCGGGAAACAGGGTCACGGTATCGCCGTTTTGCAGCGCTTCGGTAACGTGGACGATTTTGCTTTGATTGTTGCCGGTGCCGCGGTTGCGCGCCACATAAACGGTTTGCGCCTGCGTGGCGAGGTAGCCGATCAACGGCCATTTGGCTACGTCGTCTTTGGCGACGAAACGGCCGGGAAAGGCGGCGTTGATGGCCATGATGTCTAGCCAGGATATATGGTTGCAGATCATCATCTGGCCACGGCCGCGCTCGGGCAGTTTGCCGTAGGTTTGCAGGCGCAGGCCGCAGGCGGTGAGCACTCGGTGCGACCACAATTGGATGGCGCGCAGTTTGCGCTCTTTGCTGTACAGCGGAAACAGGAAAAAGATTTCCAGCGCGCCGTAAATCAGGCAGCCGGCGATGCCGAGCAGGCGTAAGGGGAAGCGCAGGGGATTGTTCATGATGCGGCGGTACCGGGGGTGCTTTGGATAAAGCGTTGCAGATAGCGGTCGTTCAGGCGGCTTATGTCCATCAGAATCAACACGTCGGCGCAGTTGAAGGCTTCATCTACACAGGGTTCGCCGCAAATCCAAGCGCCGGCTTTCAGATAGCCTTTAATCAGGGTTGGGCATTCGGGATTTTCTTTCGGGGTGAGCACCGGCCAATTGAGCGGGTTGAGCGGGCGCACGCGCCATTCGGGTGGGCAGAGGTGTTTTTGTTGCAATTCTTGATACAGTCCGGCTGCTTCGTGGCCGCCGTCGCGGGTGCTGATGCTGCCGCAGCCGGTCATAAAGCGCAAACCGGCGTCGCGCATAAATTTAACCAAGCCCGCCCACAACAGCATGACGGTACCGCCGTTGCGGTAGTCGGGGTGAATGCAGGCGCGGCCGAGCTCTACTGTTTGCGGCAAAATATCGGCCAGTGGGCTGAGGTCGAATTCGGAAGCGCTGTACCAAGCGCCAACGGCAGCGGCGCCTTCGGCGGTAAGCAGACGGTAACAGCCGATCACTTCACCGGTGCCGGTATCGAAGGCCAGCAGGTGGCGGCAATGGGCGTCGTAGGCATCGATGTCGAGGCCTTCTTCATTTTGAATGTCGGCGCCGAGCTCTTGGGCAAACACTTGATAGCGCAATTGTTGGGCGGCGCGGATTTCTTCCGGGCTTTCCGCCAGACGTACACTGATGCCGATTGAGGGGGAGGTTTGATTGAAGCGGTTTTGCTCCATGGGGACTCTCTGTTTATTGAAGATAACAGCAGTATAGCAGCCGCTGAAAGGGTGTTGGTTAGCGGGTGGTTAAACTGCTGTTTGGCGGATTAAAAGGTTTTTAAAGTTTTTAAAAGCGGGTGTTGTGTTTCGGCAGCCGAATAGATTTTCAGACAGGCAATGCCTGTCTGAAAACATTCTTTATAAGATGCGATTTAGTTCTCGGGGGTATAGCCCTGAACGCTGTCGGCGCCGTCGCCGAAGAAATAGTTTTCCATCTGCTGGGCGAGGTATTGGCGCGCACGCGGATCGGCCAGGCTTAAGCGGTTTTCGTTGATCAACATGGTTTGGTGGCGCGTCCAAGCGTCCCA
>CALFOA010000317.1 GCA_937919795.1 uncultured Neisseria sp. | reverse complement strand
GTACTGTCTGCGGCTCGCTGCCTTGTATCAATTCTTTATTACTTTCGCTATATATATAAAAAATGCCTGTCTGAAAAACACTTTTCGTATTTTTCAGACAGGCATTTGCACGATTCAATACTCGCCAATCAGCGTTTTTTTACCGCCTTTTTAGCCGGAGCCGCTTTCGCTGCCGGCGGGCAAACGTCCGTTAGTTGTTTATTGCGTACCGCTTCATCATTGCTAAATGGCAGCAACTCAATTTTCACGTTTTTATTACTCACCGCCACATAAGCCGTTTGGCCGATATTATTGGTTACCGCGCTAAACAGATAAGGTGATTTTTCGCATACCGCCATCGAATAAGGCACACCCGCCAAAGGCTGACGCTGATCGTTCGACAAATTCAACCAACCGCCAACCTTACCTTGCCCCACTTGCGGCAACAGCACAAAACCCTCTTGCGCCACTTCTCCGTTGAACACGAATACCGGCGTCATGCCGCGTTCGTCGGTAACGCCGTGGTACAAGTTTTCGGTTTTATCTGTCGCAAAAGGTAATTTCACGCTGCTGTGAGACAACACAAACGGCTGCTTCGCTGCCGGTTGTGTGGTACCCGGCACCAGCAGTACAAAACGATAGCCGGTGGTACCCGTGCCAACTTGTTGTGCGCCTTGCACATCTTTAGTAAACACAAATTGCGGCGGTACTTGCTGCTGTTGCGCACGCGATGCCTGTTGTTGTTCAGGTTTCTTGGCGGTACCGCAGGCAGTCAGCGCCAGCACGGCCGCAACGGCCAAAAAGCTTTTTTTCATGTTTATGACTCACAAAACAGTTAATGACGTGCGGATTATAGCACCGCCGCGATAATTATCGAACAAATCTTTAAACTTGAAAAACTGTACCTTACATAAGCTTTCAGACAGGCATTATGCCTGTCTGAAAATTTTTACTGCAATGGATTACTTATCCAATATCACCGGTGCTAAACGCTGAATGGTATCGCGCAGTAAAATCAGTTTGCCGTGGAAAAAATGCGAAGCCTTCGGCAGCATCACAATCGGAATATCCTGCCCCTCCGCCCAGTCGCTGGCTTGGCTGAGCGTAATCACTTCATCGCTTTCACCGTGAATCATCAGTGTTTTCAAGGCATTAGGCGCATCCGGCTCGCGCCGTTCATATTGGCGCACCGCCGGCCCCATCAGCAGCAGCAAATCCGGCTCGCGCAAATGCGAGGCAAACAGCGAAACATAGCCACCAAACGAAAAACCGGCAATCACCAACTGCGCCGCCTGCGGGTGTCGGCTGCGAACAAAATCGATGACCGCCACGCAATCTTCGGTTTCGCCCGCACCATAATCGTGCTTACCTTCGCTGTTTCCCACCCCGCGCAGATTCGGCAGATAGCAATGAAAACCCAGCTTGCTCAAAGCCTTGGCAGCGGTTTGTATCACTTTATTGGTAAAAGTGCCGCCATGAAGCGGATTCGGATGGTTAATCACCGCCACCCCTTTTTCCACCCCTTCCGCCGGGATATAAATCATTTCCAGCTTGCCCACCGGCCCCGCTATTTCAATGGTTTCCAATTTCACCATATCGCTCTATCCTTTTTGCTGCCGCTTTAATCAATCAACAAGCGGTTCACACTGCGCTGATTCACCAAATCTTCTTCCAGAATTTCCTGCAAATCCTGTTCATCCACATAGGTGTACCAGCGCCCTTCCGGGTAAATCACCATCGCCGGGCCGTCTTCACAGCGCCCCAAACAGCTGGTACTGCTGATGCGCAGTTTGCCGGGGCCGATTAAACCGCGCTCTTTGGCATTGCCTTTTAAAAAGTCCACCGCCGCATCGGCTTCACCGTTGTCGTTGCAACTCTGGCGGCACGGATCTTTGCGCGCATTGGTACAAATAAAAAGATGGCGCTCAAAAAAGCTCATGAAATATTCCTTTTGAAAATAAAAGATTAAACAGCCAATTCAATCATCAACTATTTCTTTCAGACAGGCATTAAATAGTTCTAATCAAATGTAAAACTACGACCGTTATGCGGATGATTGGCTTTCAGCGCCGCCAACATCGCCGGAAAATTCAAATCATATTTATCCGCCAACTTCTGCGCCCGCTTCTTTAAGTTATTCAGCTGCAATTCCTGAGGCGTTCGTTGGAACGCCATCACCGCCACATTGCCGTGACTCTCCGCCGGCAAAGCCATCACCCGGCCTTCAAATACTTCGGAAAGTGCCTCTACAAAACGCGGATAGCGCTTATCGCCGCTCCACCAATTAGTCACAAATACGCCATCCGACGACAGCGCACGGCGGCAGTTGCTGAAAAATTCCGCATCAACCAGCGCATCGATAATCTGTTCGCCGTCAAA
>CALFOA010000316.1 GCA_937919795.1 uncultured Neisseria sp. | reverse complement strand
TCGTAGGCCATTTTCAGAATATCTACCTCATTACCGCCTTCCATGATGACGCGCTGCATTTCTTCGGTGATGGGCATCACTTCATAAACCCCTAATCGGCCTTTAAAACCTTTACCTCGGCAACGGTCACAACCAACGGGGCGGTAGAGTTGCCAATCTTTGGCTATGTCCTCATCTGTAAAGCCTGCCTGCTTGAGCGCGTCTACAGGCGGGCGCTCGATTGGTGCTTTGCAGGAGCAAAGACGGCGCAGCAGTCGCTGAGCCATAATCAGGCTAACCGAGCTTGCAATGTTAAAGGGAGCGACCCCCATATTCAATAAACGAGACAAGGTGGCCGGCGCATTATTGGTGTGTAGAGTGGAGAAAACCATGTGACCGGTTTGCGAGGCTTTAATCGCGATATCGGCGGTTTCCAAATCACGAATCTCACCCACCATGATGATGTCCGGGTCTTGGCGCAGGAAAGATTTCAATGCAGAAGCAAAAGTAAGCCCCTGTTTATCATTAACGTTAACCTGATTGATGCCGGGTAAGTTAATCTCGGCCGGATCTTCGGCGGTGGAAATATTAACGTTTTCGGTGTTCAGAATATTCAAACAGGTATACAGCGAAACGGTTTTACCGGAGCCTGTGGGGCCGGTAACCAATACCATGCCGTAGGGGCGGTGAATCGCCTCCAACAGCATTTTTTTCTGGAAAGGTTCGAAACCGAGTTGGTCGATATTCAGGGTGCTGGCATCGGAGTTCAAAATACGCATCACCACTTTTTCGCCAAACAAGGTAGGCAGGGTGCTGACACGGAAATCAATGGGGCGGCCATGCTTGGAGAAGGCAATCTGAATACGACCGTCTTGCGGAACGCGTTTTTCAGAAATATCCAAGCGCGCCATTACCTTGATACGGGAAGCCAGCTGGCTGCGTACCGATAGCGGCGGTTGTACCACTTCGCGCAATTGACCGTCGACGCGGAAACGGACGCGCGCAACTTGTTCGTAAAATTCGAAATGAATATCGGATGCGCCGGCATTGAGTGCATCAGACAAGGTTTTGTGAATAAAGCGGGCAATAGGGCCGTCTTCGGCTTCCTCGTTATCGATATACAGCGATTGAGCGGGGGTACCGATATCCTGCTCTTGGCTCATTTCTTTCAGAATAGAAGTTGAGCGCTGGTTTTGCCATTCCAGAATGGTGGAAAGCTGGTCGTGACGTACCACAACCAAATCAATAGCCATGCCGGAAGTAAAGGAAATTTTTTGATAAACCTGAATTTGTGTCGGGTCGGCGACGGCAAGGAAGACTTTGTTGCCACGGCGGAAGATGGGCAGACAATGATTTTGCAGCATGGCCTCTTCCGATAGAAAATCGGTTAGTACATTGCTGCGAGGATAATAGCTTAAATCCAGTAAGGGATAGCTGAAAACCCGCGCCAGTAATTCGGCTAAAGCCTCAGGCGTGATGAGATTGTTCTCAAACAACATGGGAACAATATCTTTGTTCTGTTTTAATGCTTCCTGATAGACAGCCGACTGTTCATGGCTGAGGACTTGGCTTTGAACCAAAACACGAAGTAAACCTGCACTCATTTATATCCAAACCAATCTGAATGACACCCGAGAATCTGTTCTTGCGCCTGACGCTTGCGGGTAAATTTAGTTACCCGGACAGAGCAGATTTGAAGGAGTAAGTTTTCCAAAAATTATTAAAATTATTTAATTTAAAAGTGAAACAGCTTTAAAGAGCATATTATAGATGAAGTTCTAAGCAGCTTGCATTATCTTGCTTAAATTTACTGACAAAATCTTGGTGGGTGAGAACCTTGCCTAAAGGGGTAAAACTTCACTTTGTTTAGAGCAGGGAAATAGGCAGTAGAAGAGATCTCGTAAATTAATTGATTATTTTTAAAGTAAAAAAATATTATGAAACCACAATCGGACATTTTTTTTTTATTTTCTGGTTATTGAAATAGCTGCTTTTCATGAAGATAGTCTATCGGAATATTTGTCTCTCGTTGACGACACTCTTGGCAGTAAATGTTAAGAGCATGAAAAATAGTAGGCAGGTATAGAGTTAAAAATGCCCTGAATCGTATGATCCAGGGCATTGAATTTTGGCTCCCCGACCTGGGCTCGAACCAGGGACCTGCGGATTAACAGTCCGT
>CALFOA010000315.1 GCA_937919795.1 uncultured Neisseria sp. | reverse complement strand
TGGATCGCGGCCAAAAGCGGCGGCTATCATTTTGCCGAGCGCGACGGCCAATGGCTGGCCACCCGCGACGGCAGCGAGTTTTTTACGGTATTGAGCGAAGCGCTAAGCGCAGCGGCAGGCGAAGAAGTGGTGATTGCGCCGTTTGCGGGGTGAATGCCTGTCTGAAAGCGGATTGGGCGGCCACTTCTGCAAGATTAAAATAGCAAAGGTAGCCCGCCGCCATAGACACGATAGATGATGGATACAAAGGGGGAGCATAGGTGAAAGTGTTAACTGAGAAAGAGTTGATTGAATTGTATGATGTATATTTCAAGAAACTTCAAATCGCTTGCCCCGATATTCCCTATAAAAATCTTCATTTTTTTGAAAATGCATGTGCAACTCCTTTTGTTGTTATGCATTCAGATTTTTATGAATATAAAGTAATAGAACGAAATTTATTAATAAAAAGTGAGAAAACCGCTAATGCGGACGAGCTTTCATATTGGGTTTTCAATGATATATTGTCAGACTTATCCTATCAGTTTGAGTTGTTAAACAGAGTTGATGATCAAGCAGATTGTAGGATTTTGGCCTTTGAGGAAAAATTAAGATTATTTCGGGTGTTAAATCCAAATTGGGCAGAAGCTTGCTATGAACAAATACAAGTTTACTTGAAGAAGGATAGTGTGGTTTTGCCAAATATTGATTGATTTCAATGCCTGGCTGAAAAACTTTTAGCTTCGTAGAAACTCGCAAGCTTGTTTTCAGACAGGCATTCTCGTATTTGTTCCCACCATTAATCAGCCTGAATGACTTCTCGCTTAAACAGTAGCGGGTATAAAACTCCCTGCTCTCGCCCGCTGCCAAGCGTAGTAGGCCGATGTGGTTGTTGAAGCAGTCGGGGGCGCCGCTGAGGTTTTCGATGGCGAGGCTTTGGCGTTCGGGCGGCAGGTAGATTTGCAGCACGGGATAGCTGCTGTCCGGCAGGATGTCGAGTTGCAGGCGTTGGTTTTCGAGGCGGCAGGCGGGGGCGGGTTGAGGGTTTAACAGAAAACTGTTGTCCAACTCGATACCGGCGAGTGAACAAGGGCGAATAAAGCGGGTGTCTTCGAGGTGGCGGCCGTTGGGGACTAAATCTTGATCGAAAGCGAGGCGGGTGGTGCTGTTGACGGTGAGTTGCCAATCGTCGGCACAACCGCCGAGGGTGAAATAGGGATGCCAGCCGTCGGCCAGCGGCAGTGCGCTGGTGCCGGTGTTGCGGGCGGTGGTGGTGAGGCTGATGCCGTCGGCGCTGAGGGTGTAGCGGATACTGAGGCGGTAGGAGAGGGGATAGCCGGGCTGGTTGCCGGGGTAATCGTGGCTTAATTCCAGCCAGGCTTGTTCGGCATCGCTGCCGCCGGCGGTGATTTGGAACGGGGCATCATAGAGCAGGCCGTGCGCGGCGTGGCCCGCGGCGTAGAATTTGCCGGTGCGGTAGGTTTGGCCGTTGAAGGTGTATTCGCTGTGGCGGATGCGGCAGGCAAACGGGCTGAGTTTGGCGCTGTGAAAGCCTGTGGTAAGGTTGTGGACGGCTGCGGCAGGGGTGGCATGGCCGCAGATGGTGTTGAACCAACTGCCGTCGGCCAAACGGATGGCATAGGCGTTGAGCAGCGCGCCGTGGGGGTAGATTTCGGCGTAATGCTGCGGGTGTTGTAGCACGACGCGGCCGGGGTGGATTTGGATGGAGTACATGGCGGTTGGGGGAGGAATAACGGTTCAGAAAGTATAACGCATACGGTAATTGAGCAGTATCTGGCCGTGCCGCATCACTTGGTTTTCCTGCAGCACACAAAAGCCGTGTTTCAGGAAAAAAGGTACGGCGGCGCGGGAGGCGTCGGTATAAATGCTTGGGGTGTTTTGCTCTCGGGCGAGGGTGAGGATGTGGTTCAACAAGGCGGTGGCAATCCCGGTTTGCTGGTAGTCTGGGGCGACATACAGGCAGTCGATATAGCCGCCTGCTTCGGCTGGTGAAGCAAGATATTCGATAAAACCTGCTGCTTTCCCTTGAGATAAGGCCAGCCACGGTTGGGTACGGGGAATGCGTTGCCGCCAAAACAAGGGCTGATCGTTGCCTTGCAACCAAGCGGCTTTTTGCGCGTCGTTGTATAAGGCGGCATCAATATGGCGGATGGCGCGGGTGAAGATGTGTGCCAAGGCTTCGGCATCATCTGGTGTGGCGCGGCGGATGGTAGGGGGCGGCATATTCATCAGTAAGCATCGAAATTTTCGGCTATAGCGAAAGCACTAAAAAACTGATACGGCATTATCTCGCTTTAGCTCAAAGAGAACGATTTTGTAAGCCGCTAAAAGCGGCAACAGAATCGGTT
>CALFOA010000314.1 GCA_937919795.1 uncultured Neisseria sp. | reverse complement strand
TGCCAGTTCCACCCGGAATTTACCTCTACCCCGCGTAAAGGCCACCCGCTGTTTACCGCTTTTGTGAAAGCGGCTTTGGCTAAAAACAAGGGTTGATTCATTATTTGATTGAATGCCTGTCTGAAGAAGTTTTCAGACAGGCATTTTTGCGGTAACAGGCCACTTTCCGTATAGCGGAAAAACTTATTTTGCCACAAGGCAGCAAGCCGCAGACAGTACACATAGTACGGCTAGGCGTAGCAACGCCGTGGCAGAAGTAAAGTTTTTTCGCTATATAACCGCTTATCGCCTTAAACAGCAATATGGCGGGCGATAAGGGCTTGGTTAAAGTGCTGTATTACAATCCGAGGCTTTGTTTGCCTCATCAAAAGAAATTTTTGTATGTTATTTTTAATTGTCGGTTTGATTCTTCAACCGTTTACTTATATCTTCGCCCGCTTTTGGTTGTGGATGCTGAACCTGCAAAAAGGAATGGTTGGCTACCGCAAAGGAATGTGGGCGACCTTTCTGTTTAGCAACGGTTTATTTCTGCTTTCGTATATTGTGATCCGTTTCTGGCAGCCAGTGTTGCGGGTGATGATCGCCTGGCTGGTGGTGCTGCTGTTTACCCTGTTTACTGCGTTGACGATTACTGTCGTCTATTGGATTCTGAAAAAAGTAGCGCCCAACGGCAAACCACAAGCGATGTTGCGCATGCTGGGGGCAGGTTTGTTTGTCGGTTTGTTCGGTATTTCGCTGTATAACGCTTATACGCCGGTGGCGCACCATCTGGAAATCACGTTGGATAAGCCGTTAGCAAGCCCTGTGCGTATCGGCATGGTGAGCGATTTACATATCGGTCGCATGATGGGAACGCGCCAGTTAGAAAAACTGGCCGACATCATGAATCGTGAGAAGGTGGATATGATTCTGATGCCGGGGGATATTATGGATGATGATGTGGAGGCTTATCGCGCCGAAAACATGCAACCGGCATTGATGAAGCTGAAAGCGCCACTGGGGGTATACGCCACCATGGGCAATCACGATTTAATGAAGGGGGCGGAACAAGACATTCGTGCGGAGTTAACGCAAGCCGGTATCAAGGTGATGAGCGATGAAGTGCTGGAAGTGGATAACGGCAACTTCTGGCTAATCGGTCGCCCAGATGATCTGGCCAAAGGCCGTATGCCTATTAATGAATTGCTGTTGAAAACCGATGGCAGAAAACCGGTATTCCTGATGGATCACCGTCCGAACAGCATCATGGAGCATTCCAAGTTGCCGATTGATTTACAGGTGTCCGGCCATGTGCATAAAGGCCAGATTTTTCCGGCCAATCTGTTGGCGGAATATGTGAACCGCCGTGCTTACGGCTATGAAAAAATCGGCATGGGGCATTATGTGGTGACTTCCGGCTACGGTTTCTGGGGCGTACCGCTGCGCTTGGGTTCGCAGGCGGAAGTGTGGGTGATTGATGTAAAAGGTAAACCACATTCGTAATAGGTTTTTTTGTTTGTAAAATGCCTGTCTGAATATAGTTTTCAGACAGGCATTTTATGTTTGTTAGCCCTTTTGTTGCTTGGCAAAATAACGCAACGCACTTTCAAAATCGGTGAACACCGGATAATCATCGCCATACATCATCAGATTAAAAGGCAGTGCGAAGTCTTCAACCTCAGTATAGGCATAACGCCCGTCGTTTGCTTCGGCACCGAAATCAAAATCACGATAACGCGCGGTCTGCTCGCTGCAATTATCGGTATAGTTCAGTACCGGTTTGCCCAAAGCGCGGGCAAAACCACATTCGTAGGCGGTACCGCAATCGGGTTCGTTGCCGCGAAACGGCGAAAGATTGGCAATCAGTGCATCACAACGGGCAATCATTGCCTCATTGGCCAAACGGATGCAAAGGGCATTACGATGCTTGTTGGCGGCATCGGTATCCGGCAGCAGTTCGATTTCATTATCGATCGGAATCAGCAGCTGAAATTGTGTGTTATCGTCAGACAATTGCTGCGCCAGCGCACGTATGTTGTCGAATACCGCTTTGCGTTCGAACTCGGGCAAGAATACATCGCCACCGGCGCAATAAATCAAAAAAACACGGCTCATATCGAGATATTCCTAAGCAAATTAAGGTGATAAGCGCTCTTTGATCCAATTGCCTTCATGCAGGCGGTAGCGGATGCGGTCGTGCAGACGGCTGGGGCGGCCTTGCCAAAACTCAACACAGTCGGGAATCACCAGATAACCGCCCCAGTGCGGCGGGCGCGGTACATGCAGTGGATGTTTTAAACCGACAACCGCAGCGCGCTTCACCAATACCGCCTGATTTTCAATCACTTCACTCTGTTCGCTTGCCCAAGCGCCGATGCGGCTGGTATAGGGGCGCGATTCAAAATATTCGTCGGAAGCGGCCTCATCCAGCTTTTGCACTCTGCCTTCAATGCGCACTTGGCGCTCCAACTCTGGCCAGAAAAAAGTAAGCGCCGCATAAGGGTTGGCTTCTAGGGCACGGCCTTTGCGGCTGTGGTAATTGGTAAAAAAGACAAAGCCTTGTGGGTTCACTTCTTTGAGCAGCACCATGCGGCTGCTGGGGCGGCCATTGGTATCTAGGGTGGCGACATTAACGGCAGTCGGCTCGTTGACTTCGGAGCGAATGGCTTCGTTCAGCCATTTTTCAAATTGGGGAATAGGGTGCGGATCGCACTCTTTTTCAGAGAGTGCCTGTTTGCTGTAATCTTCGCGGATATTGTGCAAATCCATGATGTTGTCCAATCACGGCCTGCAATAAATGATGTGGGATAAGATTTTCAGACAGGCATTGCAGGCACAGATGCCTGTCTGAAAAATATAGAGAAAAAGAGTGCGCTTATTTGCCGGTTTGCTTATCTTTGTTGTCTGGTTGAGCGGCTTGGCCGTTATTCAAATTAGACTCTACCACCGTCCATTCACCGCCTGCACTTTGGCGGCGCAGTGAATACAGTTTATCGTTCGACCACAATTCTACCGAGGTAATCAGCCCACTGGCGGGGTCGCCGGTGAGTGAAACCGTGCCATAGGCTTGATGAGGGTTGCTGTTGATGTCGATATTAAAAAAAGCGGGATTGACGGCACCGTTGGTCGTAATCACAAACGGCAGTTTATCGTTTTGCAGCACGGCGATTTGTGCGGAAGATTTATTTTCGCCGGAAAGTCTGAAAGACCAGTGTTCATTACTCCAAGACTTAAACGGTACGACAGGAGAGTCAGGCGCGTCGTAGAGCGGCTGTTCGCTTTGGGAGGGTGCGTACATAGAGCGACCAGTAGCGAAGCCTAAAATACTACCAAGTAACAAAATCAGCACAATGGCGGGAATCATTGGGTACGTGGTTTTATTGTCCGTGACGTTGTCTTTATTGTCCATGACCATTTGTCCAAGAAAAAATACTTCAAAATGATATTTATAACATAAACGGCAAATATTTTCTTCAGTTAGTATACCAAGTTAATAGCATGTCATGGCTAATTTTGAATTAAATGTTTGAAACATAAATTAATTATTATTATGATGCAAATTGTATGAAGTGATTAAAAACGAAGTGTTATATTTGGAAATATGCCTGTCTGAAAGCCGAATAATAGCTCTATGGCATGATGCGCTATTGGGTAAAAAAGCATACTGAAGTACATATAATTCCCGCTTTGCCGTTTTTCTCAAGCTTCATTTCAGTTATAATAAAACGCTTTTTTCACACATCTCATCTTCCCCCTATGCAATTGACCGCAATCGGCCTGAATCATCAAACAGCGCCGCTGAGCATACGCGAAAAAATCGCGTTTGCTGCAGCAGTGTTGCCCGAAGCTGTGCGCGATCTGGTCGACAGCGATGCGGCTAGTGAAGCCGTGATTCTTTCTACCTGCAACCGCACCGAGCTTTATTGCGTGGGTGATGTCGAAGCGGTGATCCGTTGGCTGGCTGATTATCAGGGGCTAAAAGCAGAAGAAATTCGCCCCTATCTCTATACCCTTGGTTGTAGCGACACCATCCGCCACGCCTTCCGTGTGGCCTGCGGTTTGGACAGCATGGTGCTGGGTGAGCCGCAGATTCTCGGCCAGATTAAAGATGCCTTGCGGGTAGCGCAAGAGCAGGAAACAGTAGATACTTGGCTCAATGCCTTGTTTCAAAAAACCTTTGCCGTTGCCAAAGATATACGCAGCGGTACCGCGGTGGGAGAACATTCCGTTTCGATGGCCGCCGCATCGGTGAAAATGGCTGAACAGATTTTCCCGGCAGTTTCCGATCTCAACGTATTATTTATCGGCGCAGGCGAAATGATTGAATTGGTTGCCACTTATTTCGCCGCCAAACATCCCAAAAAAATCACCGTTGCGAACCGTACCCTAGCGCGTGCTGAAGAGTTGTGCGAAAAATTAAGCGTGCCCGCCGAAGCTCGTTTGTTGAGCGAGTTGCCTGATTTGCTCTCACAATACGATGTGCTGGTTTCCTCTACCGCCAGCCAATTGCCAATTGTCGGCAAGGGCATGGTTGAGCGCGCTTTGAAACAGCGTCACTATCTGCCGATGTTTATGCTGGATTTGGCCGTACCGCGCGATATCGAGCCGCAGGTTGGCGAGTTAAATGACATTTATCTTTATACCGTCGATGACATGATG
>CALFOA010000313.1 GCA_937919795.1 uncultured Neisseria sp. | reverse complement strand
GGCCGATTGGCAGATTGCCGCAGATTCGGAAGCCTGTCTGAAAACATCCGGCTCCAGCGGCGAAGCGCAGATTATGGTGAAAACCGCCGCGCAGATGGAGGCCGAAGCGACGGCATTGGCCGAAGCCGTGCCGTTTGCGCGCGAAAACCCCGTTGTTGTCGGCAGCGTCAGCCCGCAGCATATGTACGGCTTCACTTTCCGTTTCGCGCTGCCGCTCACGATGGGCTGGACGCTCGACCGGCCGCAGAACGTGTATCCCGAAACCCTGCTGGCCGCGGCCGCCGCTTATGAAAAAACGCTGTGGATCGCCAGCCCGGCGGTGCTGAACCGTTTGGGCGAAGCGCGCAACTGGCAGGCCTTGCAGGGCAGAGTGGCGGGCATCGTGTCGGCCGGCGGCGTGCTGCCCGAAGCCACTGCCGATTTGTTGGAACAACACGCCGTGCGGCCTTTTGAAATCTACGGCAGCACCGAAACCGGCGTGATTGCCTCGCGCCAGTTTCAGCTCGAATGGCAGCCGTTTGCCGCCGTGCAAATCGGGCGGGATGAAGGCGGCGCTTTATGGGCGGAATCGCCGTGGACGACAGGCCGTTTTCAAACCGCCGATATGGCGGAACCGCAAGCACAAGGCTTTTTATTACTCGGTCGCCAAGACCGCATCATTAAATTTGAGGATAAACGCGTGTCGCTCAATCAAATCGAACACGACCTGCTGGCGCACGAATGGATTGCCGACGCCTATTGCGGCCAGCACCCGCAACACCGGCGCCCCGCAGTATGGGCGGCGCTGAACGCCAGCGGTATTCTGGCTTTGCAGCAAAAAGGGCGGGCGGAAGTAGCCGCCGTGTTGAAAAAACACCTGGCCGCCACGCAAGACACCGTGGCGCTGCCGCGCTACTGGCGTTTTACCGACGCGCTGCCGCGCAACGCACAATCGAAAATCGCCCTTGCCGATTTTCAAGCAGCCTTTACCGAAGCCCAAACCGCGCCGGTATGGCTGCCAAGGCCGTCTGAACCCCCCGATACCCACCGTTTTGAAGGCCGCGTGCCTCTGGATTTGGTGTATTTCGGCGGCCATTTCGCCAAGTTCCCCTTGGTACCCGGGGTAATCGAGCTGCAATGGGTACGCGACTTGGCCGAACGTTTCGACTGGGGACGGCGCAGCATTGTGCGGGTGGAAAACCTGAAATATCAGCAATTTGTGCGGCCAAACAGCAAAGTATTTGTAGAATTGAAATACGATGCGGCTAAGGATAAGCTGACCTTTAAACTGGAAAACGAAGAAGCGGCGTGCGCGTCGGGGCGGATGGTGTTTGGGGAGTTTGCTTAGGTGATAATATTAAGTACGAGTGAAATTCTGATTAATAGTTATTACAGAAGTTGGAAGGAATAAGTTGAAAACTAAAGTTGAAAATACGGGCATTGGTCAATACTATTTTTCTCAAAATTTGGCTTTGTTTGTTGGGTATTTAGTTTTAGAAATGTCTGCCCTCGAAGATAGCTTAGGAGAGTGGTATCACTTATTAAAGGGGGTGCATGACACTAATGATACAGATTGGTGGAAAAGTGGTGAACAACTAATTGAAGCGTTTAATGACCTCGGAATCGAGTCTTCATCGAATACCATTCTAGATGAATATTCGAAATTATATGATATTCGTAATACCGTCGTTCATGGGTTATGGCTAGACTCTTCAGGGAATGGAAACAATACTTTTTTGAATCTGAAAAGAAATAAGAATACAAAGAAAAAAATGGTTGAGCCGTCATTTCACTTGTCGAGCATGACTGATGAAAATTTTGAAAGTGTAATTCAAGACATTAAGCGATTACAAAATAATGTTAGTGATGAAATTTCTTATTTTATGGGCATAAAAATAAAACCTACTTAATAAAGATAATTTTGATGAAAACCCTAGCCCTAATCCCCCACTACAACCACCCCGCCACCATCGCCCAAGTGGCCGAAGCCATGCGCGCTTTCGGTTTGGACGTGCTGATTGTGGACGACGGCTCGCGCGAAGATTGCCTGCCGGTATTGAAAACGCTGGCGGCACAACACGGCATTTCGGTGTTGTACCGCCACCGCAACGGCGGCAAAGGTGCGGCGGTGAAGTCGGGGCTGTTTTATGCGGCGGAGCACGGTTACAGCCATGTGTTGCAAGTGGATGCCGATGCGCAACACCAATTAGAAGACACTGCCAAACTGCTGGCGGCGGCAGCGCAACATCCCGATGCGGTGATTTGCGGTTGGCCGCAATACGGCAGCGATGCACCGAAAGCGCGTTTATACGGCCGCAAAATCACCGATTTCTGGAATATGCTGCACACGTTTTCTACTGATATTAAAGACGGCATGTGCGGCTTCCGCCTTTATCCTCTGGCGCCCGCACTCTCGGTAATCCGCCACGAACCGATTGGCGATCGCATGGATTTTGACACCGAAATTCTGGTGCGACTCTATTGGCGCGGAGTGAAACCGGTGTGGATTAAAACGCCGGTGAAATACGAGCGCGGCGGCGTGTCGCATTTTCGCGCGTTTGAAGACAATGTGTTGATCAGCAAAATGCACGCCAGATTGTTTTGTACCATGTTGTGGCGGCGTACTTTGGGTAAGAGGCCTGTCTGAAAAAATGCCTGTCTGAAAGAGATAGCAGGAAGATTAAGATGAATAAAATATTGATGGTATCGGCACTACTGGCCTTAAGCGCTTGCAACAACCACGAATCCGGTCGCCCAAGCGAAGCGGCCAAACCCGCACCGCCTGCTGCGAACAACACCGAAACCCATGCCAAGCAAGCCGTGCAACTGTTTTTTAAAACCTGCGTGGCAACAGGGGCGGATGAAAAAGCGTTGGCGGGAGTGGTCGCGCAGGCCAAATTATTGGCGCTCAACGAGGCGCAAAAGCGGGAATTCAATTTTGAACCACAAGCCCGGCAGGTATGGGGCGCGCATACCCCAGAAGGCGGGCGTTTCTTTTTGGTTTCCGGCAAACAGTATTGCTCGGTAAAAGCCCAAGCTGCCGACCCGCAAACCGTCGAGCAAGAAATGGCGCAATTGGCCGAACAAACGGCGGCTTCTTTGGGCTTTAAGGCGGAAAAAGTCAAAGAAGAAGCTTTGCCCAATATCCCCACCGCCAAGCAAACGGCTTATGTTTTGCAACAAACCGGCCAACCCAATGAAATTCTGCTAACGGTGCATACCGACAGCAATCCCCAAGCCGCCGCGCAAGCCGCTTTAAACTTCCGCTTGGTGGCGGCAAAATAAGCAAGGCCTGTCTGAAACCATGAACACGCAAACTTCCAAACACTGGGCGGCGCAGCAAGAGCGCGGCAATCGTTGGTTTCTGGCGCTCACCACGCTGATGGTGCGCTACCTGCCCGCTTGGCTAATGAACCCGTGTATCCGGCTGATTGTGCTGTATTTTTATGCCACTTCGCCGCAACCGCGCGAGCAGATTGCCCGCTACCAGCGCCATCTGCGCGCCAGCTACCCTGGCGTGCAACTGCCGCGCTATTGGCCGGTGTTCCAGCAGTTTGTCGCCTTCGGCGTAGCAGTGTGCGACCGTTTTGCCGTGTGGCAGCGTAAAATCCGCTATGAAGATTTGGTGTTGGAAGACCCGGATGACGTGTACGCGCTGGTGCGCGACCGCAGTTTGCGTGGGCAGATTTTTGTGTGCTCGCATGTGGGCAATGTCGAAGTGTGTCGTGCTTTGGTGTCGCACCATCAGGGCTTCAAGCTTAATGTGTTGGTACACAGCCGCCACGCGCAGGCGTTTAATGAGGCTTTGAATAAGGCCGGGGCGGATAAAATCCAGTTGATACAGGTCAGCGATTTGGATGCGGCGCTGATGATGGAATTGCACCAGCGCATCGAGGCAGGCGAATGGCTGGCGATTGCCGCCGACCGCGTGCCGGTGCGCGGCGAGAAAACCGTGCCGGTGCAATTTCTCGGTCACACTGCCGAAATGCCGCAAGGCGCATGGCTGCTGGCGGGCTTGCTGAAAACCCGTGTGCACACGCTGTTTTGCATCAAGCAAAACGGGCGTTATCATTTGAAACTACGCCGTTTTTTAGACAGCACCGATTGGAAACGGGGCGAACGCAATGCCGCCGTGGCCGCCGCCGCGCAGCAGTTTGCCGATGTATTGGCGCAGGAATGCGCGCAAAACCCGCTGCAATGGTTTAATTTTTACGATTTTTGGAAAGCAAAACAACACGATGGCTAAACATATCTACTGCCGCCACCACACCGAAATGGAAGTACCTTTTTTCGATGTCGACGCCATGCACATCGTGTGGCACGGCCATTATGTGAAATATCTGGAAGTGGCGCGCTGCGATTTTCTCACCGCCATCGGCTACGATTACAACGAAATGGGGCGGCAGGGCTTTAGCTGGCCGATTGTGCAGCTCAACCTGAAATATGTAAAACCCGCCCGCTTCGGCCAAAAAATCCGCGTAGAAATGGCGGTGGTGGAAATCGAAAGTTGCCTGCGCATCGACTACACCATCGTGGATTGCGAAAGTGGTGCAAAACTCACCAAAGCCGCCACCACCCAAGTAGCCGTATCGCTGGAAAACGGCGAAATGCAGTTCCAAACGCCCGATAGCTGGCTGAAAGCCGTGGCGGAACATCCGACGTTTCAGACCGTCTGAAAACTTTGGCTAACCCATTCCCCCATTGAGGAAACCCACAATGAAAAAACTGATTTTTGCCGCCGCCCTAACTCTTGCCAGCCCGCTGTTGTGGGCGTTTTCCACCGCCGAGCTAGCGCAAACCCTGCAAAAACCCGCCAATGTGCAAGGCGCGTTTACCCAGCAGCGTTACCTGAAATCGCTTACCCAACCGATGACCACCAACGGCCAGTTTGTGCTGATCCCCAAGCGCGGGCTGTTGTGGCATATGCAAAAGCCGTTTGAAAACCGCCTGCGCGTGCGTGCCGACGGCATTATGCAGTGGAACGGCAAAAGCTGGGTTGCCGCCAACCCAAGCAAAATGAACGGCCAAAGCCAACAAATCCGCCTGTTTCTCGACCTACTCGGCGGCAACACCCAAGGCTTGGAAAAACAGTTTGATTTGCAGCTTTCCGGCAGCCAACAAAAATGGACGCTGCGTCTGAACCCGAAAACCGCGCTGATGAAGCAGATTTTCAACCACATCGAAATCAGCGGCGACAGCGTGGTGCGCCGTATTGAGTTGAACGAAAAACAGGGCGACCGCACGGTGATGCAGTTTAATCAGGTTCAGACAGGCAAAGAGTTGGATGCGTTTGCCAAGCAGGCGTTGTAACATTCCATCACGATATTGCATTGTTTTCCGAAAAGGCCTGTCTGAATGAACCCCAAACCCCGCCACCTCTACACCGCCTTTATGCTTTTGCTCTGCCTGTTTCTTGCCTATATGCTGGCGGCGAAAAACTGGCTGCAAACCGATCTAACCGCCTTGCTGCCGCAGGAGCAGCAGCCGGATGTGGTATTGCAGGCGGCGGATGAGGCCAATGAGGCGCAGTTGAATACGCAGGTGGTGTTGCTGGCGGGCAGCGCAGATCGGAAGAGCACACG
>CALFOA010000312.1 GCA_937919795.1 uncultured Neisseria sp. | reverse complement strand
ATTATACAAATAAAATTGCTGTAGCTATAATGGCTTCACTTTTACAGCCAAACCATGATTCACCACTTTCTATAAATAAGGAGTTTCACATGTCAGTAAACATCAAAACCGAACAAGAGTTGGTCGGCCAAAACGTACCGAGCGTAGTTTTCCACACCCGCCAAGGCGATGCCTGGGTAGACGTTTCTACCGACGAATTGTTCAAAGGCAAAACCGTAGCCGTGTTCTCACTGCCGGGCGCGTTTACCCCCACTTGTTCTTCTACCCACCTGCCGCGTTACAACGAATTGGCTAAAGAATTCTATGCCCGCGGCGTAGACAGCATCTTGTGCGTATCGGTAAACGACACTTTCGTAATGAACGCTTGGTTGGCCGACCAAGAAGCCGAAAACATCGTGGTAATCCCTGATGGCAACGGCGAATTCACCAAAGGCATGGGCATGCTGGTTTCTAAAGACCAATTGGGCTTTGGTGACCGCTCTTGGCGCTACTCTATGCTGGTGAAAGACGGCAAAATCGAAAAAATGTTCATCGAGCCGGTTAAAGACGGTGATCCGTTTGAAGTTTCCGATGCCGACACCATGCTGAAACACATCGATCCTTCTTGGAAAGCCCAGCAGTCTATCGCCGTGTTCACCAAGCCGGGCTGCCCGTTCTGCGCGAAAGCCAAACAACTGTTGCAAGACCAAGGCCTGTCTTACGAAGAAATCGTATTGGGCAAAGACGCCACCACTACTTCCGTACGCGCCATCACCGGCAAAACTTCCGTACCGCAGGTATTCATCGGCGGCCAATTGATCGGCGGCAGCGAAGAGCTGGAAGCCCACTTCGCTAAATAATCCGGCTTAAAACCGTTGATTATGAATTAAACAAGGGCTGCTTTAAATGCAGCCCTTGTTTAAAAAAACAGCCAGTGTCTTCAGCCAGTATTTTTGATGAAACAGAAGTCCTGTCTGAATACATTGTTGTGATCATTAAACCGTTTTACTTTTTTCAGACAGGCCTGTCTGAAAAACAACTTCCGAAAGGAACATCATGAAAAAAATTAAAGCAGATGTTGTTGTCATCGGCGGCGGCACCGCCGGCATGGGCGCTTTCCGCAACGCCCGTTTACACACCGAAAACGTTTACCTGATCGAAAACCACGTTTTCGGTACCACTTGCGCACGCGTAGGCTGCATGCCGTCCAAGCTGTTGATTGCCGCTGCTGAAGCCCGCCATCACGCGCTGCACACCGATCCGTTCGGTATCCATCTGGATAAAAACAGCATTGAAGTGAACGGCGAAGAAGTGATGAACCGCGTGAAATCCGAGCGCGACCGCTTTGTCGGCTTTGTACTGGAAGACGTAGAAGCCTGGCCGGCCGAGCGCCGCATTATGGGTAGCGCCAAATTCATCGACGCACATACCGTCCAAATCGACGACCACACCCAAATCGAAGCCGACCGCATTGTAATTGCCACCGGTTCTCGCCCCCGTATTCAATCGGAATGGCAGGTGTTGGGCGATAAACTGATCATCAATGATGACGTATTTTCATGGGATACCCTGCCCCGTCGCGTGGCCGTACTGGGTACCGGCGTGATTGGTTTGGAACTAGGGCAGGCGCTGCACCGCTTGGGCGTAGAAACCAAAATTTTCAGCCACAGCAATAATGTTGCCGGCCTGACTGATCCGGTAGTTTTGAACGAAGCCACCACTATTTTCCAAAAAGAGTTGGATATTCATCTCAATGCTGATGCTCATGTATCGCTCAACGCCGCAGGCGAAGTGGAAATTCGTTGGCAGGAAAACGGCCAACAACAGCACTATACTGCCGATTATCTGCTGGCTTCCGCTGGCCGCGTACCGAATGTCGATAAGCTGGGGCTGGAAAATCTGGACATCGAACGCGACGAGCGCGGTGTGCCGGTAGCCGACCCACTGACCATGCAAACCAGCATCCCGCACATCTTCATTGCCGGCGACGCTTCCAACCAAATCCCGCTGCTACACGAAGCCAGCGACCAAGGCAAAATCGCCGGTGAAAATGCCGGTCGTTACCCGAATATTGCGCCTGGCCTGCGCCGCAGCATGATTGGTGTGGTATTCAGCAATCCGCAAGTAGCCGTGATTGGTAGCCGTTATGCCGATTTGGTGAAGGAATACGGCAATGATTTCGAGCAACAAGTGGCTGTCGGCGAAGTGTCATTCCACAACCAAGGCCGCAGCCGCGTGATGCTGGTGAATCAGGGCAAACTGCATGTGTATGCCGACAAAAAAACCGGTCGCCTGTTGGGTGCCGAGATGGTTGGCCCCGCCGCCGAACACCTCGCCCATTTGCTGGCCTGGTCGCATCAAGCCGAAATGACCGTACCGCAGATGCTGGATATGCCATTCTACCATCCGGTCATCGAAGAAGGCCTGCGCACCGCTTTGCGTGATGTGAACAGCAAACTGGGCTCATAAACGTTTTTCATCAGCAAAAACTCCCTTTCAGACAGGCATATGCCTGTCTGAAAGGGAGTTTTATTTATCCTTTGCATCCTACTGCGTTAGAATAAACAGCGATTCGTTAACTGTCACCAGCCATTACTTCTATCACCAGTATGATCCGATTTAAAACCCTGTTCAATCGAAGCTACCGCCCGATTTTCGTTTATCCCACCATCACCCTCACCTGTTTATTTGTCGGAGGCTTAATCATCCTGCTGGCTGATACTTCTGCTTGCCGCACCCTTGCCTTTTCGTGGTCAGTTGCCATCTTTATCCAAACTACGTTGGCTATGACACAATTACGCCAGCGTGATGGATGGCGAACTTTCACCGGCGCAGTACTGTTCGCCACCATTCCATTATCCTTCGGGTTATTTGGTGTCATTCCTATCGTCATTGCCGCCATCATTGGTGCTCTCTATGCTTACAGTGTGGAATTATTGGAAATAATTGTGAGTTTTCTATCCCATTAATATCCATAAAAATGCCTGTCTGAAAACGAATTTTCAGACAGGCATTTGTTTTCACGAATCTCAATCAAAATAAAAAGCCCTGCAAATGCAGGGCTTTCTTGTTAGCAGGCAGTAGTTGGTTAACCCAATACTTCCACGTGGTTTTTCAACACAGTTTCCAGCGTTTCACCAGCAGACAAGCCGTTGAACGTGATGCTGTTCTGGTAGCTGGTGCCGTTGCTGTCTACACCGGTAAAGCTCAAGGTGTGGGTTTGGTCGTTCCATACCGCATTTTTCAGGTCGGCTGTGCTCACCAAGTCGCCAAATACCACTTTGTCGCTACCGGCTTGGAAGTCGGTAATGGTGTCGTGACCGCTATTGCTGTTGGCTAAGAAGACAAAGTTATCGTCACCTTCACCACCGGTCAATTGATCATTACCGGCGCCGCCGAACAAGATGTCGTCACCTTTTCCACCGTTGAGTACATCGTTACCACCATCGGCACGACCGTCCAACAGAGTATCCCAGTTTTCTTCGACATAAGTGACCACTTGATCATCGGTCGCTTCCACGCCGCTGTTCACGCTCCACTTGATGTACTCGTTCAAGGCTTGCGAACCCATGCCGTCGTGGCTACCGCTGCCATAGCTGATGCCGGTTTCGCGATCCGTCCAAGCCAAATGGTCGGTGTAGATGGTGTCGCCGAAGATAATGTCATTGCCGTCACCACCATTAATGGTGTCGTCAGCAACCGCATCCAGTTTCAGATCAGAACTACCGTGTTGCAACGCAGCCACCAACTCTTGCGGAGTGCCAACAATGGTCGCTTCACCTTCTGTACCTGAGTACGTCACGTTGCTATTGTTATGACCGACACCACGAGCAGTATAGCTATCTTCATGCAGCGGGGTGCTCGAAGTGTTGTCGAAGAAGTTCAGAGTATCTTCGGTTACACCTTTCGCAAAGCCAATGGCATGTACATCGGAAACACTGCTCAAGCCTTTGAAGCTTTGCAAGGCTGCATTCACCACCACTTGATCCACATACGCGCCGCGACCACTGCCATAAATACCTTGTTGCGTGTAGGCAGTCGGCTGACCGTCTGTCAGGAAGTAAGTCAGGTTCTGGTAACCATTTGATGACACACTGTTGAACCAAGCAGTAGTATCTTGGAACGCATCGTCGTAGTTGGTACTACCTTGGCTGTAAGCATCCATAGCCAAGTATCTGATGCTGTTCAATAGTTTATCTACATTGCTCTCATTCAAGTCAGCAATCTGTACCTTCAGGTTAGTCAAACGGTTGAAGGCAAAGAATGCCACATTTACCGTACCGTCATGATCTGCCAAATCATTGGCAAGATTCAACAACGAAGCTTTGGCCATATTCAGGTAGGTCACACCGCTAGCAGTTCTATATTGCTGCATACTGTTAGAAATATCCAACAGAATGGCAATGTTATAATCCGCTCCCGGAGTGATAACGGTGGTGCTACCGCCCTTATCACCTACCAGAATATCTTTGTTGCTGCCACCGTTAATGGTGTCTTCACCATTGGTACCCGCTTCGTAATTCGAACCGTCTTTACCGTTAATGGTAATGGTCAGAGTAGCGGTACTGCTGTCACCATCGCTGTCTTTTACGGTGTAAGTAAAGGTATCAGTCAGTTTTTGACCGTCATTCAATGCTTTCACCGCCGCATTGCCGGTATTCAGTGCATAGCTGTACGTACCATCGTTGTTCATAGTCAGCTGACCGTATTGGCCGCTGCCATTTGCCGTGGTAACAGTTACCGGAGTATCTGCACCAGTCGTATCGTTGGTCAAGACATTACCGCGTACTGAAGGCGTATCTTCAAACAAGCTGTTGGTATCATTCACGGCAGCCGGTGCTGTATCGGTAATGGTAACTCCCAATACTGCCGAAGCAGCGTTACCGGCAGCATCTTTCACTTCAACATTAAAGCGGTCTACCACACTGTTATCACCGGCAGAGTGATTGTTAGCTTGGCCATTTTCGGTATAAGCATAGTTAACCACACCGCTAGCAACACCGGTAACACGCAAAGTACCGTCCGCAGTCTGAATCACCACAGGATTAGCTGCCGTTGCAGACTCTACGCTCACACTATTAATGGTGACGGTCTTCACATCATTAGCCACTTGAATACGGCCAGTAACCGTGTCACCCGAAGCCTCTACAACAGTTGCATTCTCCACAGTAATGGTCGGTACGATGGTATCAACCGAGCCACCATCATGACCAGTTCCTTCATTACCGGCGGGATCCTTCACACTGGCATCAACCGTGTAGTTACCTTCCGGCAACGGATTCGGCACATCCACACTGTAAGCCCCATCCTCTCTTACCGTAGTGGTGATCACCTGAGTGTGGCCTTCACTATCGGTAACGGTTACGGTTACTAGCGAACCTACTGGAGCATCAGTCTTACCGGTAATGGTCGGGGTGTTGTCGTTGCTGTTGTCCGGCGCATCAACGGTGATGGTCGGAGCAGTGGTGTCAATCGAACCATTATCACCACCGGTTCCTTCGTTACCGGCCGGATCTTTAACGGTCGCGGTAACGCCGTAATCGCCTTCCGGCAACGGATTCGGTACGTCTACGCTGTAAGTAC
>CALFOA010000311.1 GCA_937919795.1 uncultured Neisseria sp. | reverse complement strand
GCGCTTGGTGACCCCGGCGGTGCCCCAGTTCATCGACGGGGTGGCGTCGAGCAGCGCCCAGACCTCGAGTTCGCGGTCGGCCATCGTGTCGCGCACATGCGGCACGGTGGTGCGGGCGGTGACCGAGGCGGAACATCCGGAGGCGGTGGTGAAGGCGTTTCAGGCTTTGTGGGGTTGAATAGGGAACGCCTGTCTTTCAGACAGGCGTTCAATGCTTATTTGCTTATTAGTAAATTGAGTGATATTCGGTTACTTTTGAGATGAATAGAACTTCAAACAAAAGCCAGACAGTCTATCTTTAGAAGAGTAACAGTCTTCGTCAAATCTAGCCAGATTACGTACAGTAGTGGTTTTGCCATTGCGCATATGGCTAATGGAGAAAGTATTATTCGCCAATATGCGCATAATAGCGATAGGACGTTGGGTCTCTACATGATAGAAGATTATGTGAGCTTTACTGTAGAGAGACACCTCGGCCAAACAAGCGCCATTTACTAATTCCTTCCCGTTGATGAATGCAAAACACTGAGCTAACTCAGGTTCATTTGCTTTAGCGATGCCAGATGCGGAGAATAAACCCACAGATAACAATACAACAGATAACAATTTAAACATGATAGTTTTCCCTTTTATATTTAGTTTACTGTAACGTACATAAGCCACTACCAGTAGCATGGCTCCTAGTAGTGGAGTTTGTGCTATTTATTTAGTGAACAAGTGCTTGATTAGCGGTAGCTTCTAGTCCAAAATAGCAAAGCCTTCGTATTCTTTCATATCTTCAGGCAATTAAACTAAGTAAGTATACACTAGAGTTATCAGTAGCTACCAGTTTTTTACCATTGATGAGTTGGAAATTGATAAACATCGGCCTGTGTGAGGTTAGACTGCTGCATCGTTATGAGGTCGCTATATACAATATACTGGATGTTTTGGTAAGTTTGGATTTAAGAATCCAGTCTATGAAATAAAAAATTCTAAAATTAATGCCTGTCTGAAAATTTTTTAGCTTCGCAGAAACTCGCAAGCTAGTTTTCAGACAGGCATTCCATTTTTTCAAACCCATCAAACCATACCTTACCACCCCACCGAAATATTATATTCCCCCATCGTTTGGGTAAGCTGGTCGAACAAGCCGGCGTCGGGTTGTAGGCGCCAGCGGCCGCCGGTGTCCAACTCGCCTTGTGCTTCGCTGTTGCGGTAGAAGAAGTGTACCGGAATGCTGTGGGCGCTGCTGTTTTCGGCGCGGTGCTGATTGAGCAGGGCGAAGGTTTCGCGGATGTTGTGCTCGGGCTGGAAATAGAGGGTGAGGCTGCGGGCGTATTGTTCGCGGGCGCTTTGCAGCGTCATCACGCTGTTGGCGAGTACGCGCAGGCCGTCGCCGCCACCGTAGTCGTCGCGGCTGACTTTGCATTCCATAATAAGCACTTGGTCGGCTTTGAGCAGGTGCTGGCTTTGTTCCAGCGCGGGGCCGGTGACCATTACTTCAACTTTGCCGGTTTGGTCTTCGAGGTTGACAAAAAACAGCCGCCCGCGTTTGCCCAGCATACTGCGCACGCCGGTGGCGAAGCCGGCTACCCGCACGCTGTCTTGCGGTTTCAGCCGTGCCAGTTGCAGCGGGGCGATTTGGCGCACTTCGGTGGCGAACGGGCCGAACGGGTGGCCGGAAAGATAGAAACCGACCACTTGTTTTTCTTCCAGCAGTTTCACCGCTTCGCCCCACATCGGCACCGGCGTCATTTTCACCGGCTCGATGGCGTCGGCCATCAGGTCGAATAAGCCGCCTTGGTTGGCGTTTTCGGCTTCCTGCTCGGCATGGCTGACCGCTAAATCGAGGTTGGCCAACAGCATGGCGCGGTTGGGTTCGATGGCGTCGAAAGCGCCGCCGCGGATCAGCGATTCGATGGTGCGTTTGTTGACGTGCTCTTTGCCGACCCGCACGCAGAAGTCGAATAAATCGGTAAACGCGCCGCCGCTCTCGCGGGCGCGTACCACCGCTTCGATGGCGCCTTCGCCCACGCCTTTGATGGCGCCCAAGGCGTAGCGGATTTGTTTGTCGGGATACGGGGTGAACAGGTAATCGGATTGATTGATGTCGGGCGGCAGAAAGCTGATGCCGTTGGCCTGCGCATCGTCGTAAAACAGCTTGAGCTGGTCGGTATCGGTTAATTCGGAAGACATGGTGGCCGCCATAAATTCGGCGGGGTAATGGGCTTTCAGCCAAGCGGTTTGGTAGGCCACCAGCGCGTAGGCGGCGGCGTGCGATTTGTTGAAACCGTAGCCGGCGAATTTTTCCATGTAGTCGAAAATTTCATCGGCTTTCTGGCGGGCAATGCCTTTGGCTTCGGCACCTTGCGCGAAAATCTCGCGGTGTTTGGCCATTTCTTCCGGCTTTTTCTTACCCATTGCGCGGCGCAGTAAGTCGGCGCCGCCGAGCGAGTAGCCGCCGATGACCTGCGCGGCCTGCATCACCTGTTCCTGATACACCATGATGCCGTAAGTCGGCTCCAATACCGGTTCCAGCAAGGGGTGCAGGTATTGGAATTTTTCGCCGTGCATACGGCGGGTAAAGTCGGGAATCAGATCCATCGGCCCCGGGCGGTAGAGCGACACGAAGGCGATAATCTCTTCAAATTTGGTGGGCTTGGCGGCCACCAGCATTTTTTTCATGC
>CALFOA010000310.1 GCA_937919795.1 uncultured Neisseria sp. | reverse complement strand
CAAACGCTTAATGCAAGCGTAATGCTTGCTTGCGGGCGAGCCGCCCGCGCTCCCAGGGTGTTCTCTCTCCCCCAAGCACCCCCATCCTAACCTTCCCCCGCAGGGGCGGGGGAAGGAACAGGTTACTGATGGAATAAACGGTAGTTGAAATAATCATTTTTTAAAGATTCTAAATGCCTGTCTGAAAATGAACGAAGTGAGTTTCTGCGAAGCTATAAAAATCTTTCAGACAGGCATTCTAACCTTTTAAGCAAATAACTTAGTGACAGCATCGTCATACTCGGGCTTGACCCGAGTATCTTGATTTTCAAGGGAAACGGGAGATGCTCGGGTCAAGCCCGAGCATGACGAAGGTGGTTGTTTTTAAGTTAAATCCAACAAGGAATTTCAATCGATGTCTTTAGAAGTTTACCTCGTACGCCACGGCAAAACCGTGTTCAATACCGTCGGTCGTCTGCAAGGCTGGAGTGACTCGCCGCTGACCCCTGAAGGCTGCGGCGTAGCCGAACGGCTGGGGCGCGGTTTGGCCGAGCGCAGCATCCGCTTTGATGCCGCTTTTTCCAGTACCGCCCCGCGCGCCGCCGAAACCGCGCGCATTATTCTGCAACACAGCCGCCACCACGAATTGGTGCTCACCCAGTTGCCCGATTTGCGCGAATACTGCTTCGGCGGTTTTGAAGGCGAAAAAACGCAGCGTCTGCACGAAATCCTCAGCGCATCATTGGGCTTGCCCGATGTCGATACCTGGCTGCACGCCTACCGCCATGCCGATCACCATCTGCTGGCCGAAACCGTTTCCGCGTTGGATGAATTGGCATTGGCTGAAAACGAAGCCCAATTTGTCGGCCGTTTACAGCAGGGGATGGCCGAAGTGGCGGCACTCAGCCAAAACGCCCAAGCCCGCCGCGTGCTGGTGGTGTCGCACGGCATGGCGATTACCGCGCTGCTGAAAAGCATTGATTTTAATATTATGGACTACCGTAGCTTAGACAACGCCTCGGTTTCCCGCTTGATATATGACAACGGTGGCGGCGGATTGAGGGAATCGGTGATACCTCTTTGCTGGCGGCGGAATAAAGCAAAAATAAAATGCCTGTCTGAAAACGAAAAATGTTTTCAGACAGGCATTTTTAATATGAGAACGGTTTGTTATGCATATTGATTTAAGTCAACTTGCATAAAGTGTATTCCGTTTACACTCTGTCAATAAATGTTAAACGTTAAATATTTGTGAGAGGTTTGCTGAAGAAGTTGCTAAATTAAGAAAGCCTTAAGAAAAAATATTCAAAATAAATATAAGAGGTAAGCAGATAGTTATCTTTATCAATGATTTTTATAGTTATAGTTTCTTAAAAGAAATCATGTTTGTTTATCATCATAATCAGGAGCGCATACCATGAAATATTACCTTACTCTGATTGCTGCCGCCGTACTCGGCCTGAGTGCTTGTTCTCAAGAAAAAGCACAAACCGCCCCGGCGGACAAAGCGGCTTCAACTGCCGCCTCAGCTTCGGCTCCGGCAGCCGCATCGGCTGCGGTGGACAACAGCAATGCATCGGAAGAAGACAAAACTTTGTTGAAACAGGCGCAAAGTTTGTTCCAACCGTTGCCCAGCCCGGAAGAAATGCAGAAAGCGCATCCGTTTACACCCGATCAGGTGGCGTTGGGTCATCAATTATGGTTTGATCCGCGTCTTTCGCGTGGTAACACGGTGAGCTGTAACTCTTGTCACAACTTGGCCAGCGCTGGAGTGGACAATACGCCGACCAGCCAAGGTCATAAAGGCCAGATGGGCGGCCGCAATTCGCCGACTGCGCTCAATGCTGCGTTGTTGGGCAGCCAGTTCTGGGACGGTCGTGCGGCTACCGTGGAAGAACAAGCCGGCGGGCCGCTGCTCAATCCGGTGGAAATGGCCAATGCAAATGAGGCGGCGGTGGAGAAAAAAATTGCCGATATTCCGCAATATCAGGAAGCGTTTAAGAAGGCTTATGCCGACAAAGGCGGTGCGGTTTCATTTGCCAACATCACCGACGCGATCGCCGCGTTTGAGCGTACTTTGCTGACTCCTACCAAATGGGATGACTATCTGCGTGGCGACATCAATGCGTTGACCCCGCAAGAGCGTCAAGGCGTGCGTTCGTTTGTCAATAACGGCTGTATTGCCTGCCACAAAGGTGTGAATCTGGGTGGCGACAGCTTCCAGAAATTCGGTTTGGTGAAAGGCCCGTACTGGCAGTTTACCGGCAGTAAAGAGCATGACGAAGGTCGTTTCCAAGTAACTAAAGCCGAAAACGATAAATTCGTGTTCCGCGTACCCGGCCTGCGCAATGTGGCGTTAACCTATCCGTATTTCCACGACGGCAGCATTTGGGAATTGGAAAAAGCCATCGGCATCATGGGCGAGGCGCAACTGGGCAAACAGTTGCCGGAACAAGAAGTGGCCGATATTGCCGCTTTCCTGAAAACCCTATCAGGCAAAGTCCCTGAATCCGCCCGTATGTTGCCTGAGTTGCCACCTTCTGTATCGGCCAACTCGCATCCCGACAACAAATAGCAAGCAGCAAGCCTTTTCAGGCTGTTTGAATCGATTCGACAGCCTGATTTTTCCATTTTAAATCAGACCAGCCCGTTATCTAAGCTGGATAAAAAAGGACACCACACGATGAAATACTTTTTCCCTCTGATGGCCACAGCTCTTCTCGGCTTGAGCGCTTGTTCGCAAGAAAGCGCGCAAACTGCGCCGCCAGCCAGCCAAGCTTCTGCTGCGGCCACTACCGCTTCAGCTCCTGCTGCTGCACCGGCATCGGCTGGCGCTTCCGCCGCCAACGCCTCTGCACCGGCTGCCGCCGACAAGTGCGCATTCACCGTTGAAGCCAACGACAGCATGAAGTACAACACCGCTGAAATCGCCATCAGCAAAGCGTGTGCCAATTTCACGATTACTTTGAAAAACACCGGTACTTTGCCCAAAACTGCGATGGGGCATGATGTGGTGATTGCCAAAGCGGCGGATGTGAACGCGATTGCGGGCGATGGCGCGGCGGCCGGCGTGGACAATAACTTCCTGAAACCGAACGACAGCCGTGTGCTGGCGCATACGCCGTTGATTGGCGGTGGCGAAGAAGCCAGCCTCAGCATTGAACCGGCCAAGCTTACTGACGGTGATTACGAATTCTTCTGCTCGTTCCCCGGCCATTTGGCGACCATGCGCGGCAAAATTAAGCTGGTGGATTGATCAGGTTTCTGAAATAAGAATGCTTATCTCGCGTCATACTCAAGTTTGGTTTGAGTATGACGTTTCTTTTACCGGTTGAAACTGGGCAAAGAAAGCACAATGCCTGTCTGAAAACGAACGAAGTGAGTTTCTGCGAAGCTAAAACGTGCTTCGTTCGTTTTCAGACAGGCATTTTAATGATGGTGCGCTTACTTGCCGCCTATCACCGGCATGGCGCCGCTTTCTTTTTTGCGTCGCAGTCGATCGCGCATGGAGGAGCCGCTATCGCTGCTGGAGGTATCGAATTGGTAGACAGCGGCAGTGGAGCTGCCGAGCGGGAACGAGCCGCGTATGCCGAGATGGCTGTCGTAATCGCGTACGGCGGTTTGGCTGTAGCGGGTATCGCCGATTTTGGTGCGCGAGGTTTCGATACCGCTTTTAACGGTGCCGTAGAGTTGGACTTCGGCTAGGGTGAATGTGGGTAGGGCGAGTAGGGGAAGCAGTAATAGGGATTTTTTCATGGTGTGTAGGCTCTTTAATCGGAGTGCTTTGAAGTCTTTGTTTTGCTATATTTTCAGACAGGCATTATCGGGCTGAAAATCGTTAATCTCAGTATAACCAAAACCAAGTGAAGTTTTCTCTATAAGCGTTTATTTCGGGTAAAAAAATGCCTGTCTGAAAAAGTTTTTCAGACAGGCATTGCTCTATAGCGAAAGTAATAAAGAATTGATACAAGGCAGCGAGCTGTGGACAGTACAGTTAGTACGGCAAAGCGAGATAACGCCGTATCAGTTTTTTAGTGCT
>CALFOA010000309.1 GCA_937919795.1 uncultured Neisseria sp. | reverse complement strand
CGGAGTAGCCGCCGACAGGCCTTTGCGGTATGATTCGGCTCTCGAAGAATGTTTTGCCGCAGGCTCCGCACCCCTCCCGCACAGAGCTTGCCGCAAAACATTTTTAAAATTTGAAAGCAAACCATGTTAGCCAGCATTCCCCTGCCTAAGGACACCGTGCGTCCGCCCGAAACCGTGCTCGTCAATATCACCCCGCAGGAAACACGGGTAGCGATGCTGGAAGAAAACAGCATTTGCGAGCTGCACATCGAGCGCAACAGTGGCCACGGCTTAGTCGGCAATATTTATCTGGGCATTGTGCGCCGCGTATTGCCCGGTATGCAGAGCGCCTTTATCGACATCGGCCTTGAGCGCGCCGCGTTTCTGCATATTGTCGACGTATTGGAACAGCGCCAGAATCCCGACGAAACCCAGCGCATCGAACACATGCTGTTTGAAGGGCAAACCGTGCTCGTGCAAGTGATCAAAGACCCGATCAACAGCAAAGGCGCCCGCCTTTCCACTCAAATTTCACTGGCCGGCCGCTTCTTGGTGCACCTGCCGCAAGACGAACACATCGGCATCTCGCAACGGATTGAAGACGAAGAAGAGCGCAACAGCCTGCGCAGCCGCCTAAGCAACCTGCTGCCGCCCGATGCCGGCCACGGCTACATCATCCGCACCAGCGCCGAAACCGCCACCGATGCCGAATTGCAGGCCGATATCGATTACCTCACCAAAGTATGGGCGAATATCCAGCACGGTGCCAAAACGCTGCCGGCGGAAACCATGCTGTATCAGGATTTGCCGCTTTCGCTGCGCGTACTGCGCGATATGTTCAGCGACAACACCCGCGAAATTTTGGTCGATTCCAAAGAAAACCATCAGAAAATGCAGGAATTTGCCGCCCAATACGTACAAGGCGCGGTCGACAAAATTCGCCTGTTCAGCAGCGAACGCCCGCTGTTTGAAACCCACAATATCGAGCCGGAAATCAACCGCGCGCTGCAACCGCGGGTCAACCTCAACTTCGGCAGCTACCTGATTATCGAAGTCACCGAAGCGATGACCACCATCGATGTCAACACCGGCGGCTTTGTCGGCGCACGCAATTTTGAAGAAACCATCTTCAAAACCAACCTCGAAGCCTGCCACGCCATCGCCCGCGAACTGCGCCTGCGCAATATCGGCGGCATCATCATCATCGACTTTATCGATATGCAGCAAGACAGCCACCGCGAAGCCGTGTTGCAGGAATTAGCCAAAGCCCTGAGCATGGACCGCACCCGCGTGACCCTCAACGGCTTCACCAGCCTGGGCTTGGTGGAAATGACCCGCAAACGCACCCGCGAGAGCTTAAGCCATGTGTTAAGCGAACCCTGCCCCACCTGCGAAGGCCGCGGCCGGCTGAAAACCGCACAAACCGTGTGCTACGAAATCCTGCGCGAAATCGTGCGCGAAAGCCGCCGCTTCGATGTGAAACAATTCCGCATCCTCGCCTCGCCGGAAGTGATTGACCTGTTTCTCGACGAAGAATCGCAATCGCTGGCGATGCTGATTGATTTTATCGGCAAACCGATTTCGCTGGCGGTGGAAAACAGTTATACCCAAGAGCAGTATGATGTGGTGATTATGTAGGGTTTGGGTTGATAAAATGCCTGTCTGAAAAAGGGTTTCAGACAGGCATTTTTGTTTTTGATATCTATACACTTAGTGAGCATGAGATACGAGCTAAACAACTGCTTCCACGATTCAAGTAACGAGTATTACTCATGAGACTTATAATTATCAATCATCCCATAAATATTTTCAGGTAAGCGATCTTCTCGTGTATATAAGACTCTTTTTCCATCATATACACATAAATCATTGATACGAATTATCTCAACATAATCATCTCGACTTGGATCTCCACCAGGATCAGGTTTGAGTGCATACCAACCTGTTCTAGAGTAATGTGCATATTCAGTAAGATAAAAATCCCTCAAAACTCCAATATTGTACACTTCACGTGATTGCTCTTTATCATCGGTATACGATGATTTGCTTAGTGGCTCGTTTGTTGCACAAACTTTGATATAGGGCATATAGCACATCTTTCGTCTTTAGGAAACGTAAGAGTATACATCAAATAAGATTCTTAAAAAATAGGGCTGACGTAGATTAGTAGTGTAGGTTGGGTTAGCGCCAGCGTAATCCAACAAAATGCTAATCTTTCGGATACCTTTCCCAATATCCAACCATGCTGGGTTACGCTGGCGCTAACCCAGCCTACCCTGAAACCCCAATCAAATGCCTGTCTGAAAAAATATTTTTTCAGACAGGCATTCTGTTATCCAACCAACCTCTACCCTCAAATCCGATAGCTAATAGTAGTCATGATTTTGGAAGTCAGCTGCATCATTTCTTTTACCGGCAACGGCAGTTTGGCGGCGCCGAAGTCGTGCGCCATTTCGGCGTGTTTCATTTCGTCCAAACGCATTTGCGCGACTATGGCGCGGCTTTTGCCGTCTTGTTCCGGCAGGCCTTCGAGGTGTTCTTCCAAGTGGCGGGTGACCTGATTTTCGGTTTCTTCCAGAAAGCCCAGATTCCATTTGTCGCCCAGCAGGCCGGCGCCGATGCCGATGGCGAGCGAACCGGCGTACCATACCGGATTGAGCAGGCTGGTGCGTCCGCCCAATTCGTGTACCCGTTTTTCCGTCCAGGCTAGGTGTTCCACTTCTTCGTAAGCGGCGTGTTGCAGCGCTTCGCGGTTTTCCTGCGTGCGCGCGGTAAGCGCCTGGCCTTGATACAGCGCCTGTGCGCACACTTCGCCGACGTGGTTCACCCGCATCAAACCGAGCGCATGGCGTTTTTCCGCTTCGTTCAATTCGCCTTCTTCGATGCCGGCATCGGGGTAAGGGCGGCTGGTGGTTGCCGGGGCAAACAGGGTGCGCAATACGGTATCGATATGGGGAATCAGTTTTTCGGCCAGCATGATTAGTCCTTGATAAGAAATACTGCTGCTTATTATACAAATAAAATGCCTGTCTGAAAGCGTTTCAGACAGGCATTTATGCTACTTCTTAATGATTAGCCGATATTGGCAACCACCAACACCACTGCCAGCGCCACAGCAGCGGCAGCGATAAACTTGCCGATACCGGCAAATTTCAGTTCGGCCACTTTACCTTCCAGATGTTTATAGCCGGTGAACATCGGGGTAATCAGATTGTGTTTCTTCACGATTTTATAGAAGAAAATGGTGAACACATGCACGCCGATCAGGATCAGCAGGCCGTCGAAAAACTGGATGTGCAGCGAACGCAGCGAATGGCCGGTGCTGTCGCTAACCAAGCTGTTGAGATAACCGGAATTGATAAAGGTATTGTC
>CALFOA010000308.1 GCA_937919795.1 uncultured Neisseria sp. | reverse complement strand
GCACAAATGCCTGTGGTTTACATAGCCGACAACCTGCAATTTTAAAAGGAGTCTCAGAAAATCGAACGGCAACGGGAGGTTGCTTCAATTCGCCGGTTATTTGTTTTCACAATGCTTTAAAAAAGAAGGCAGTGTGATGAACCGGAACAAGGCCGCTGGAATACGCGGCTTTAGGTTGACTGGCGATGGCTTCAGAAAAGTTAAGAGGTGGATAATAAAGAATTTGCGCTTGATGGTCAAGCCGTATGCCGTTAAAGTAAGGTAAAATAGTGGTTTTTTCAGACTGGCATAATAAAAAATGACTGATTTTTCCCCGTTTGCCAACCGCTTGGGCAAAAACATCAAGCATTTGATGAAATGGGCGCGGCGCAACGATATCGAGGCCTGGCGTTTATACGATAAAGACATCCCGCAATTTCCGTTTGCGCTGGATATCTACGGCGATCAGATTCATTTGCAGGAATACGATACCGGCTGGTTGATGCAGCCGGAAGAATATGAAGAATGGCTCGCGGGCGTGAAAGAAGCGGTGGGCTTTGTCACCGGCTTTGCGCCGGAGCAGATTCATTTGAAACGGCGTGAGCGCCAGCGCGGCAAAGAGCAATACGAGAAAACCGGCACGCAGGGCGAGGATTTTGTGGTGCATGAAAATGGTCGAAAATTCTGGGTGAATCTGGATAAATATCTGGATACCGGCCTGTTTCTCGACCACCGCAATACCCGCAAACGGGTGGGCGAAATGGCGGCGGGTAAGCGTTTTTTAAACCTGTTTTCCTATACCGGCAGCTTTACCGTGTATGCGGCTACCGGCGGCGCGGTTTCCAGCGAAACGGTGGATTTGTCGAACACCTATCTGGATTGGGCGCGCCGTAACTTTGAATTAAACGGCGTGGATGCGGCGCAACATCAAATCGTGCGCGCCGATGTGTTCCAATATCTTCAGACAGGCATTGAGCAAGGCAAACAGTTTGATTTAATCGTGATGGATCCGCCGAGTTTTTCTAACAGCAAAAAAATGCTGGATATTCTCGATATTCAACGCGATCAGGCCAAGTTGGTGGACGGTGCGATGAAGTTGCTGGCTAAAGATGGTTTGCTGTTTTTTTCCAATAACCTGCGCAGTTTTGAGTTGGATCCGGCCTTGGCGGAACGCTATCAGATTAAAGACGTATCCAAGCAATCGGTACCCGAAGATTTTCGCAATAAGAAAATCCACCAATGCTGGGAAATCCGTCATCGCTAAACTATGGAAGGTGAAGCATGAAAATGATGAACTACTTGATGGCAGCAGCGGCGTTGAGCCTGCTGTCGGCCTGTGTGTACAGCGAAACGCCTTATGGCCGCTATGGCCGCATCGATTTGCCGGTGCACACCGAAACCAATATCAATAAAACGGTTACCATCAACGCGCCGCCCGGCACTACCGTGATTTACGGTGATGTGACGCCGGTATCGGCTTATGAACACCCGCGCCGCTATCCGCATGACCACCGCCGTTATCCGCCGGTACGTCCGGTGTACCACATCGAAGGCAGCGGCGGCAGCATAGAACAGCGCTACGAGCGTTATTGATGCCTGTCTGAAAAGCCCGCATAATGCGCGTTTGCATTTTAAACTTTAATAATAAGCGGCAACATGCCACAACAAAGGAACTTCTTGATGAACAATTATCTGACCCCCAATTTCTCTTTCGCCCCCATTATCCCGGCCAAAGGGCAGGGCAGCCGTGTATGGGATACCGAAGGCCGTGAATATCTGGATTTGGCGGGCGGCATTGCCGTGAATGCGCTCGGCCATTGTCATCCCGAACTGGTGCAGGCGCTTACCGAGCAGGCCGGCAAACTTTGGCATATTTCCAATATTTACACCACCGAAGCGGCGCAGGCCTTGGCGGAAAGACTGGTGAAGCACAGCTTTGCCGACAAAGTATTTTTCTGCAATTCCGGCGCGGAAGCCAATGAAGCGGCGCTGAAGCTGGCACGTAAATACGCGCGCGACCGTTTTGGCGGCGACAAACACGAAATTATCGCCTGCGTAAACGCTTTCCACGGCCGCACGCTGTTTACCGTATCGGTAGGCGGTCAGCCGAAATACAGCGAAGATTTTGCGCCGCTGCCGCAAGGGATTACCCATATTCCGTTTAACGATGTGGCCGCATTGGAAGCGGCGGTTTCCGATAAAACCTGCGCGGTGATTATCGAGCCGGTGCAGGGTGAAAGCGGCGTATTGCCTGCCGATGCAGCGTTTTTGCAGGCGGCGCGCCGTTTGTGCGACCAATATGATGCCGCACTGATTTTTGATGAAGTTCAGACAGGCATGGGGCGCACCGGAAAGCTGTTTGCTTATGAACACAGCGGAGTGGTGCCCGATATCCTCACCAGCGCCAAAGCGCTCGGCAGCGGTTTCCCGATTGGCGCCATGCTCACCAGCGACAAACTCGCGCCCAGTTTCGGCCCCGGCACCCACGGCTCAACCTTCGGCGGTAACCCGCTGGCCTGCGCGGTGGCGGCTAAAGCGTTCGACATCATCAACAGCCCGGCCACACTCGACAATACCGTGCGCCAAGGCGAAAAACTGAAAGCCGCTTTGCAGAAAGTCGGCGAAGAAACCGGCGTGTTTAAAACCGTGCGCGGCCAAGGTTTGCTGATCGGTTGCGTGCTGGCTGATCAATACCAAGGGCGTGCCAGTGAAATCAGCGCCGCCGCGTTAGCCCAGGGCTTGATGGTGCTGGTGGCCGGCCCCAATGTGGTGCGTTTGGCACCGAGCCTGTTAATCGGCGATGCTGAAGTAGCCGAAGGCGTGGGCAAACTGCGTGCTACGCTCGACAGCTGGCTGGCGGCTGCTCAGGTTTAATCAGGCGCGGGCGCGTGTCGATTTATTGGCGCTTTGCCTATATAATGCAGCTTGCTTCGGCCTTGAGCGCCCACAGGAATTGTTATGCGAAAACTTCTTTTGATCACCACCAGCCTGCTGGCTTTGTCTGCTTGCGGATTTCAACTGAAAGGCCAGCAGCCTTACGACCGTTTGCCTTATCAGGCTTGGCGGGTAGATGGCGGTGAGTTGCAGCAGCCGCTGGAAAATGCGTTGCGCCGCGCCAATGGAACGGCGGTGGATGCACCGAATGCACAGGCGGCCATTACCATTACCCACCTTGCTACCGAGAAAAATGTGCTCACCATTACCCGCGCCGCCAGCATCAACGAATATATGCTGGTGTTGCGGGTAACGGCGCAGGCCAGCCGCAACGGTGAGCCTTTGGGCGAACCGATGGAAATTGTGGTACGCCGCCCGATGGAGTATGCCGACAACGAAATTCTGGGTAAAGGTGAAGAAGAAGCGATGATTTGGCAGGATATGCGTCGTGATGCGGCGCAACAGATTGTCCGCCGCTTGGGCTTTTTGAAAGCACAATAATGCCGGTTGTCGCCATTGCCGATTTGGGCGAACAGCTGGCCAGCGGTTTGCAGCCCCTTTATCTGATCCACGGTGAAGAAGATTTGCTGCGCGTGGAAGCGCTGGATACTTTGCGCGCCGCCGCCAAACACGCGGGTTATCTGAACCGCGAAGTCTATACCGCCGATAACAGCTTTGATTGGGACGAATTATTGGCCGCGGCCAACAGCATGGGTTTGTTCGCCGATTTGAAGCTGATGGAAATCCATATTCCAAACGGCAAGCCCGGCAAAACCGGCGGTGAAGCCTTGCAGCAACTGGCCGGGCGTTTGCCGGAAGATACCGTAGTGGTGGTGATGCTGCCCAAGCTTGAGCGCGCACAGATGCAGGGCAAATGGTTTACCGCGCTGTCGCAAAAGGCGGTGGTGCTGGAAGCCAAAGCGGTAACCACACAGGCCTTGCCGCAATGGATTAACGGCCGTTTGCGCCGCCACGGTTTGGAAATTGAGCGCGAGGCGCTGGCTTTATTTGCCGAGCGGGTGGAAGGCAATCTGCTGGCGGCCAAGCAGGAAATCGATAAGCTGGCGCTGCTGTATCCCGAAGGTCATCTGCTGGGTATTGAAGAAGCACAGGCGGCGGTGGCCAATGTGGCGCGCTTTGATGTGTTTCAACTGGCGGCGGCTTGGATGGGCGGCGACGTGGCACGGGTAGCGCGCTTGCTGGAAGGTTTGGAAGCGGGCGGTGAAGAGCCGGTGTTGCTGTTGTGGGCGGTGAGCGACGACATCCGCACCTTAATCCGGTTAACCGCGGCCTTGAAACAAGGTCAGAGCATTGCGGCGGTACGCAACAGCCTGCGCCTGTGGGGCGACAAACAGACGCTGGCGCCCAAAGCGGTGCAGCGCATCGCCATCAGCCGCCTGATTACTGCTTTGCAGGATTGCGCCCGCATCGACCGCATTATCAAAGGCGCGGAAGAGGGCGATGCCTGGGGCGAGTTTAAAGCCTTAGTAACCGGGCTGGCGGCTTGATTTATTTGAATTTAATGGTTTAAACGGTTTCAGACAGGCATTTTGCGTGTGTGAGGCCGATTGTTGAGCCACCCGCCTGCGGGCGGGTGTTGAGTATATTAATAAACAGAAAGCAATTGATTGCATGGATAAGAAAATGTTCATTCAGCCCGCCATTCGGGTGTCTTTAATCGCCGCGTTGATTATCGGGCTTTTGATTTTGTTCGGGGTAACCTGGTGGGTGGCGGTACTGTCCGTATTGGCGGCGATTGCCGTGGCCGCAGCGGTAACCGTGTTTGTGGTGAAACGCCAGCGCAAACAGTTTACCGAGCGCCTGATGTCGTTCAATATCGACCCGCATTCCGGCCGCGTGAATCCGGCCGATTTGAAGCGGATGTACAACAGCGGCGGCCAAAACCAGAAAGATGCGGTGACCATTTACCGCGCGGCCAACAACAATTGTTCGGAAGCCGAAGCGCATAAGTTTTTCAAAAGCCTTTCCGTGTTCAACCGCGCCGAACAAATGAAAACCATGCAGCAGCAAATGCAGGCGGCGCAGGGTAAAAAAGGCAAGGGCAAAGGCCGCGGCGCTTTCCGTTAACTAAGGCTGAAATGCCTGTCTGAAACCTTTCAGACAGGCATTCGGATATTGTGAAACCGTTTTGTTTAACCCGAGTTTATGAAAACTGTTGAAAAAAACGTATTGGTGTTGCACTCGGCCGAGCAGATGTTTGAATTGGTCGATAGGGCGGAGGATTACCCCAAATTTCTGCCGTGGTACGGCCGCACCGAAATCATCTCGCGCGAAGGCAACGAATTGAAAGCGCGCCTGTTTATGGATTACAAAGGCGTGAAGCAGTCGTTTGCCACCCACAATCACAATGTGCCGGGTCGGGAAATTCAGCTGACGCTGTTGGAAGGGCCGTTCAAAACCTTGGAAGGCACTTGGAAATTTATCCCACTGGGTGACGACGCCTGCAAAATCGAATTTCGTTTGAACTACGATTTCGCCAGCAGTATGCTTTCTGCTTTAATCAGCCCGGTGTTCAGCCATCTGGCGGGTAAATTGGTGGATGCGTTTATTGCCGAGGCAGACCGCCGTTATGGAAATTGAAATCGAAGTGGTATTTGGCGACCGCGCAAGCCAGCGCCTGCAACGCTTGAAAGTCGCCGCAGGCACCACCGCACGGCAGGCAGTCGAGTTGATGCAAGCGGATGAAGCAGCACCGCAATGGGCAAACGCCCCCATCGGCGTATTCGGCAAAAAAGTGCGTGATGATTATGTTTTACAGCCGCACGACAGGGTAGAAATCTACCGGCCGCTGCTGATTGATCCGAAAGAAGCGCGGCGTTTGCGGGTAGCGAAAAAGGCGGAAGAAAAAGCAGCAGGCAAAAGCCAATAGCAGGAAAAGAAAGAATTATGAGCATCAAATTAATCGTCGGCCTGGGCAACCCGGGCAAAGAATACGAACAAACCCGCCACAACGCGGGTTTTTGGTTTATCGACGAATTGGCCTGGCAATGGAAGGCCAGTCTGAAAGACGAGAAGAAATTTTTCGGCCAGGTGGCACGGGTAAACCGGCCGGAGGGCGAGGTATGGCTGCTGAAGCCCGATACCTTTATGAACCTTTCCGGCAAAGCGGTGGGCGCGCTGGCGCAGTTTTATAAAATTCTGCCGGAAGAAATTCTGGTGGTGCACGACGAGCTCGATATTCCGTGCGGCCGCATCCGTTTCAAACTCGGCGGCGGCAACGGCGGCCACAACGGCCTGAAAGACATTCAAGCCAAGCTCGGTACGCCGAACTTCTACCGCCTGCGCTTGGGCATCGATCATCCGGGCGACCGCAATCTGGTGACCGCGTATGTACTCAACAAACCGAGCGCAGACGATAGAGGGCTGATAGACGACAGCATCCGCCAATCGCTGGAAGGGCTGCCGCTGTTGCTGGACGGGCAATGGGAAGAAGCCACACGTTTTTTACACAGTAAGCGTTGAATATCGGAATGCCTGTCTGAAAAAAACTGTTTTTCAGACAGGCATTCCGATTGATGGGGCAGGTTTTTTTATAATAACGAATATTCAATGCTGCCCTTAATAGTAGAACCGATTCACGGGAGACAACCATGTCTTTATCCAATAAAAAATCATCTAAAAACAAATGGCTGCTGGCGTTCATTATCGCGCTGGCGCTTGGCGGCGGCTGGTGGGCGTACAGTAAAAAAGACACAGCCAAGCCTGAAAACCGTCAGCAAAATGCAGCGGGCGGTAATCGCAGCGGCGGCAGCGGCAATAATGTTACCGCAGTCGGCGTGGCGCCGGTGCTGGTGCAGAATGCGCCGATACAGGCCGAGGCGCTGGGTACGGTGAGTACCGCCGTTTCTTCGGTGGTGCGCGCACAAATCAGCGCTACGCTGGAAAAAGTATATTTTAAAGAAGGCGATTATGTGAAAAAAGGCCAGTTGCTGGCCGAGTTGGACAGCCGTGCCGCCAAAGCTGCGCTGATGCAGGCGGAAGGGCAGTTGTTGCGTGATACTGCACTGTTGGAAAACGCCAAGCTGGATTTGCAGCGCTACCGTACTTTGCAGGCGCAAAACTCGATTGCCGCCCAGCAGGTAGATACGCAGGCGTCATTGGTGCGCCAGCTTACCGGCACGGTGAAACTCAATCAGGGCAGCGTGGAGGCGGCCAAAGTCGGTCTGTCGCACACCCGCATCACCGCCCCGATTTCCGGCCGCATTGGCTTGCTGAAAGTGAATCCGGGCAATGTGGTCAGCCCATCGGATGCCGACGGTTTGGTGACGATTAGCCAGGATAATCCGATTAATGTGGTGTTTTCGCTACCGGAAGCCAGCCTCACCAAAGTCTTGCAGGCGCGTAAAAATCAGCCGCAGCTAAAAGCCGAAGCGTGGGACAGAAACAACAGCCACAAACTGGCCGAAGGCGAGTTGCTTGCCATCGACAACCAAATCAACACCGCTACCGGCACTTTAAATCTGAAAGCTGCGTTTGATAACAGCGATCAAGTGTTGTTTCCCAACCAGTTTGTGAATGTGAAACTCGATTTGGGCACGATTACCGATGCGGTATTGGTGCCGACTTCTGCGATTCAGACAGGCAAAGAAGGCCAGTTTGTTTACACAGTAGGCACGGACAATACGGTGAAAGTGGTGCCAGTAAAAACCGGTGAAGTTTCCGGCCTGCATACCCAGATTCTGCAAGGGGTCAGCCCGGGGCAGACGGTGGTGGCCGACGGCTTGGATCGTTTGCGCAACGGTGCCAAAATTCATCCGGTGAACCGTGCCGAACAGGCGGCGCAAAACAGCCGCAAGCCTGCTGCTGCCTCTGCGGCTTCTTCGGCTTCAGCCGCTTCTCAAGCCCGATAGGCGTTGGCGATGAATATTTCCCGTCCGTTTATTTTGCGACCGGTGGCGACCACTTTGCTGATGGTGGCCATCGTGTTGTGCGGCATCCTCGGCTATCGGCTGCTGCCGGTGTCGGCCTTGCCGGCCGTCGATTATCCGACCATACAGGTGGTTACCCTTTACCCCGGTGCCAGCCCCGATGTGGTCACTTCTTCGGTAACCGCGCCGCTGGAGCGCCAGTTTGGCCAGATGTCGGGCTTAGAGCAGATGACTTCCCGCTCGTCCGGCGGCTCGTCGGTGATTACCCTGCAATTCGATTTAGATTTAGAACTTGATGTGGCCGAGCAGGAAGTGCAGGCGGCGATTAATGCCGCCGGCAGCCTACTGCCCACCGATTTGCCTAATCCGCCGGTGTACAACAAGGTGAATCCCGCCGATACGCCGGTGATCAGCATTGCGGTGTCGTCGCCTTCGATGCCGCTCACCCAATTGCAAGACCTGGCCGATACCCGGCTGGCGACTCGCATTTCGCAGGTGGCCGGGGTTGGTTTGGTGACCATCAGCGGCGGCCAACGCCCGGCGGTGCGGGTGCAGGCCAATCCGCAGGCTTTGGCGGCGATGGGGCTGACTTTGGCCGACATCCGCACCGCGGTGGCCAACGGTAATGTGAATACCGCCAAAGGCAGCTTCAACGGCCCCACGCAGGCGGCGGCGATTGATGGTAACGACCAATTGGAATCGGCAGAAGCCTATCGCAATCTGGTGTTGAAAACCGATCAAAACAGCGTGGTACGGCTAGGTGATGTGGCGCAAGTGATTGAAGCGGCGGAAAACACCCGCTTGGGCGCTTGGGCCAACGGGCAGCCGGCGATTATTCTGAATGTACAGCGCCAGCCCGGTGCCAATGTGATTGAGGTGGCCGACCGCATTAAAGATTTGCTGCCGCAACTGGAAAACGCCTTGCCCGCCTCGGTGGATGTGCAGATTCTCGGCGACCGCACGCAGACCATCCGCGCTTCGGTAAACGATGTGCAGGTTGAGATGGTGCTGGCGGTGGGACTGGTGGTGATGGTGGTGTTCCTGTTTCTGCGCAACTGGCGCGCCACGCTGATTCCGGCGGTGGTGGTACCGATTTCGCTGGTCGGCACCTTTGCCGTAATGTATCTGCTCGGCTTTTCGCTGGATAACCTCAGCCTGATGGCGCTGACCATCGCCACCGGTTTTGTGGTGGACGATGCGATTGTGATGATTGAAAACATCGAGCGCTATCTGGAAGAGGGTGATACGCCGATGCAGGCGGCCTTGAAAGGTGCCAAGCAAATCGGTTTTACCATCATCTCGCTCACGCTCTCGCTGATTGCGGTGTTGATTCCGCTGTTGTTTATGGGCGATGTGGTCGGGCGGCTGTTCCGTGAATTTGCCATGACTTTATCGGTGGCGATTCTGATTTCGGCGGTGGTGTCGCTCACCCTCACGCCGATGATGTGTTCGCGCCTGTTGAAACACCTGCCTGCCGAAGAGCAAAGCCGTTTTTATCACGTGGCGGGCGGTTTTTTCGATAGCGTTACCGAGCGTTATACCCGTGCGTTGAGCTGGGTATTGAAACACCAGCCGGCTACCTTGCTGGTGACGCTGGCCACCATGGTACTGACCGCTTTACTGTATATCGCGGTGCCCAAAGGCTTTTTCCCCTTGCAGGACACCGGCACGTTGCAGGTGATGACCCAAGCGCCGCAAAGCGTTTCTTATCCGGCGATGGCGAAAATGCAGCAGGATTTGGTGGAACAATTGATGCAGGATCCGGCGGTGGACAATATTGCTTCGTTTGTCGGCGCCGACGGGGTGAACCCCGCGCTCAACAGCGGCAGGATGCAGATTACCTTGAAGCCCAAGGGTGAGCGCGACAGTATCAGCGAAGTGATGACGCGGATGCAGCAGTCGGTACAGGATGCACCGAATCTACCGCAAATGTTTATCCAACCGGTGCAGGATTTAAGCATCGATACCACCACCAGCCATAACCCTTATCAATTTACTTTGCAGTCGCCCAATCCGCAGGATTTATCACAATGGGTGCCGCGTTTGGTGGCGGCTTTGCAGCAACTGCCACAGTTGAAAGACGTGAGCAGTGATTTGCAGGATCAGGGTTTGCAGGCTTATGTGAATGTGGATCGCACCACCGCCTCGCGGCTGGGCGTGAGCATGGCGGCGGTGAACAACGCGCTGTACGATGCGTTCGGCCAGCGCCTGATTTCCACTATTTTCACCCAAACTAATCAATATAAAGTGGTATTGGAAGCCGATCCGAATCTTCAGACAGGCATAGACGGCTTATCCGGTATTTATGTGCCTACCGCTTCCGGTACGCCGGTACCGCTATCCAGCATCGCCACGGTGGAAGAACGCAATACCTATCTGGCGGTGAACCATCTGGGGCAGTTTCCGGCCAGTACCATTTCGTTTGACTTGGCCGAAGGCGTGTCGTTGGGCGAGGCGGTGGAGTTGGTGAATCAGGCCGAAGCCGAATTGAAGATGCCGTCGGACATCCGCAGCCAATTCCAAGGCGCGGCGATGGCGTTTGAAGCTTCGCTCAGTAATACCTTGTGGCTGATGCTGGCGGCGGTGGTGACCATGTATATCGTGTTGGGCGTATTGTACGAAAGCTATATCCATCCGGTGACCATTCTTTCCACGCTGCCTTCGGCCGGTATCGGCGCTTTGCTGGCGCTGATGCTCACCGGTAAAGATTTGAGCATCATCGCCATCATCGGCATTATTCTCTTAATCGGCATTGTGAAGAAAAACGCCATCATGATGATCGACTTTGCGCTGGCTGCCGAGCGCGAGCAGGGGATGGCGCCCGAACAGGCGATTTTTGAAGCCTGCCGCCTGCGTTTGCGGCCAATTTTGATGACCACTTTTGCCGCGCTGTTTGGCGCGATCCCGCTGGTGTTGAGCAGCGGCATGGGTTCCGAGTTGCGCCAGCCGCTGGGTATTACCATGATAGGCGGCCTGCTGCTCAGCCAAGTGCTCACCCTGTTTACCACGCCGGTGATTTATTTGTGGTTCGACCGCTTGGCCACGCGCTTCAACAAAGGTAAAACGCGCGATACGGCGGGAGCGGCATCGTGAGCATTTCCCAGCCTTTTATCAAACGGCCGGTGGCCACCACGCTGCTGACCTTGGCAATTTTATTGCTGGGGGCGGTGGCGTTTCGCTTGTTGCCGGTAGCGCCGTTGCCGCAAGTGGATTTCCCGACCATTTCGGTTTCCGCCCGCGTACCCGGCGCCAGCCCGGAAACGATGGCGGCCACGGTGGCCACACCGCTGGAACGTGCGCTCGGGCGGATTGCCGGGGTGAACGAAATCACCTCTTCCAGTTCAAACGGCACCACCCGCATCACTTTGCAATTCGATTTAAGCCGCAACATTGACAGCGCGGCACGCGACGTACAAGCAGCGATTAACGCTTCGCGCAGTATGCTGCCGGCGATGCCGACCAATCCGAGCTATCGCAAAGTGAATCCGGCCGATTCGCCGATTATGATCCTCGGCCTTACCAGCGATTCGATGAGCCGTTCGCAAATGTACGACGCGGCCGACAGCATCATCTCGCAGAAACTGTTGCAAATTCCCGGGGTGGGCGATGTGGCGATCGGCGGCGGCGCGCAGCCGGGAATACGGGTGGAAGTGAATCCCACTCAGCTTAATCATTATGGCTTGGATTTAGAAGACATTCGTACCACGCTGGCCGATGCCAACAACAACCGGCCGAAAGGTTATCTTGAGCAGCACGGCAAAGTGCATCAGATTCAAACCAACGACCAGCTCACGCAAGCGGCCGATTATCTGCCGCTGATTGTCCGCCATCAAAACGGCGCGGCGATACGATTATCGGACGTGGCTAAGGTGGAAGACAGCGTCAGCAATTCGCTCAATATGGGTTTGCTGAACAACGAGCCGGCCATCATGCTGGTGATCTTCCGCCAGCCGGGCGCCAATATCATCGATACGGTAGACCGCGTTCGCGAGGCGGTACCGCGCTTGCAGGAGGAAATTCCGGCGACCATCAAAATGAGTGTGGCCTTGGACCGAAGCCCCACCATCCGCGCTTCGCTGCGCGAGGTGGAACACGCGCTGTTGTTGTCGGTGTGTTTGGTGGTGATGGTGGTGTTCCTGTTTTTGCGCAACTGGCGGGCCACCATGATTCCGGCGTTGACGGTGCCGGTGTCGCTGGTGGGCACTTTTGCCGTGATGTACCTGCTGGATTTTTCGCTCAACAACATCAGCCTGATGGCGCTCACCATCGCCACCGGTTTTGTGGTTGATGATGCAGTGGTGGTGCTGGAAAACATCGCCCGCCATATTGAAGAAGGTAAATCACCGGGCGAGGCCGCACTGATCGGCGCGAAAGAAGTCGGCTTTACCGTGGTGTCGATGAGTCTTTCGCTGGTAGCGGTGTTCACGCCGATTTTGCTGATGGACGGCATCATCGGCCGTCTGCTGCACGAGTTTGCCGTTACCTTGTCGGCGGCGATTATGATTTCGCTGGTGGTGTCGCTCACCACCACGCCGATGCTGTGCGCGCGCTGGCTCAAGCCTTTAGGCGAACAGAAACCGCCTTCTTATTTGGCGCGTGTCAGCGAAAAAATGGTGAACGGCATGCTCGCGGGCTACCGCAAAAGCTTAAGCTGGGCGCTGGCGCACCGCGCTTTGATGTTGGGTGTGGTAGCGTTAACCGTGTTGTTAAACGTTTGGTTGTTTAACCAAGTTTCCAAAGGCTTTTTCCCGCAGCAAGACACCGGTGTGCTGATGGGCAATATCCGCGCCGACCAAGCCACTTCGTTTCAGGCGATGAACGAAAAGTTGCGGCGGGTGATGAAAGTGGTGGGTGAAGACGCGGCAGTGGAGAATGTGATGGGCACCATAAGCAGCAGCGCCAGCCATTCCGCCAGCCTGTTTGTCGCGTTGAAACCCCTGTCTGAAAGGCAGGATCCCGCCGAACAGGTCATTCAGCGTTTGCGCCGCAAGCTGGCGAACGAGCCGGGCAGTAATGTGACTTTTCAGGCGGCGCAAGACATCCGCGTCGGCGGGCGCAGCAGCAATGCGCAATACCAATACACCTTGCAGGGCGATAATCTCGAACAGTTGCGCGAGTGGACGCCGAGGGTGTTGCAAGCCTTGCAGCAAGTACCCGGCATCACGCAGGTCAACAGCGATTTGGAAGCTCGAGGTTTGACTACCCGGCTGGAATTTAACCGCGACGCCATGGCACGTTTGGGCGTTACCCAGCGGGCGGTGAATGCGGTGTTGAGCGATGCTTTCAGCCAGCGGCAGGTATCCACCCTCTACCGGCCGCTCAACCAATACCGCGTGGTGATGGTGCTTGATTCACAATACCTGCAAACGCCGCAGGGGTTGGTCAGTATTTATGTGAACAATAATCAGGGCGAGGCCATTCCTTTATCGGCGTTTGCCAGTTGGAAGCCCGCCGCCAGCGCCTTATCGGTGAACCGCCAGAGCGGTTTTACCGCCGCTACTTTGTCGTTTAACCTGCAACCGGGCATTGCCTTATCTGATATTACCGCCGAGATTGAGCAGGCCGTTTCGCAAGTCGGCCTGCCCAGCGCGATTGTCGGCGGCTTCAAAGGCACCGCGCAAACCTTCCAGCAATCCTTATCCAGCCAGCCGGTATTAATCGCCTTGGCCTTGCTGGCGGTGTATCTGGTGCTGGGTATGCTGTATGAAAGTCTGGTGCATCCTGTCACCATTTTGTCGACGTTGCCATCGGCCGGTGTCGGTGCTTTGCTGGCGTTGATGATGTTTAAAAGCCAGTTCGACATTATTGCTTTAATCGGTATTTTGCTGCTGATCGGCATTGTGAAGAAAAACGCCATCATGATGGTGGATTTCGCGCTGGCCGCCGAACGAGAGCAGGGCTTAAGCCCGCAACAAGCCATTTTTCAAGCTTGTTTGCTGCGTTTCCGACCGATTATGATGACCACGCTGGCCGCGCTGTTTGGCGCGCTGCCACTGGCATTGGCGCAGGGCGACGGCGCCGAATTGCGCACTCCCTTGGGTATTACCATCGCCGGCGGCCTGATTCTCAGCCAGTTGCTCACGCTCTATACTACGCCGGTAGTGTATTTGTTGCTGGATCAATGGCAGCGGAAAATGAGTGGTAAGGCACATCAATTGCCGAAGCAGCAAACGTAGCATTTAAGTAAAAAAATGCCTGTCTGAAAACGTTTCAGACAGGCATTTTTTTACTTAATCAATCAGACACACTCTGGTTTATTGAGAAGTAAATACCGTAAAAGAAATCCATCATTTATGAAAGTAATGATGCTTTATCCATTCCTGATTAGCCGATAAGCAAGTTTCAACCCAAATATCATTTTTTTCTTTTCAGACAGGCATTTCGCGCAGTTCATTTCAATGTAAAGAAACTCAAATGGGAGCCAGTTTCAGTCATAATTGAGCAGTGGTATCTGTTAATAAAAACGGCTGAATGACTGTGCGTAGTACGTGCGGTATACGCCGATGATTTTAATCTTTTCAGAGGACTTCTCAAAAATGGAAAACTGGACACAAACTTTGGGTACCGGCACGCTGCTGAGTATAGCGGCAGCGGCCATTTTGCTGATTTTGGTGCTGATCATCAAATTTAGGGTACATGCGCTGCTGGCGTTGATGATTGCCAGCTTGGCTACCGCGATTGCTACCGGCTTGCCGATGGGCAATATTGTGAACGACGTATTAGTCAAAAATTTTGGCGGCACGCTCGGCAGCGTGGCCTTGCTGGTCGGTTTGGGCGCGATGCTCGGCCGCTTGGTGGAAACTTCCGGCGGTGCGCAATCGCTGGCCGATGCACTGATTCGCACTTTTGGTGAAAAGCGCGCACCGTTTGCGCTCGGCGTGGCGTCGTTGATTTTCGGCTTTCCGATTTTCTTTGATGCCGGTTTGGTGGTGATGCTGCCGATTGTGTTTGCCACCGCGCGGCGGATGAAGGCCAACGTATTGGCTTACGGCATGGCTTCTATCGGTGCGTTTTCGGTAATGCACGTGTTTTTGCCGCCGCATCCGGGGCCGATTGCCGCTTCCGAGTTCTACGGCGCCAGCATTGGCCATGTGCTGTTGCTCGGCCTGCCGTTGGCGGTGATTACTTGGTATTTCAGTGGCTATGTACTGGGCAAAGTGCTTGATCGCCGTTTTGCCGTGCCGGTGCCCGATATTTTGAGCGGCGGCAAACAGGATAACGACCAGCCGAAAAACCCGGCTTCTGCCGGTACCGTGATCGGCCTTATGCTGATTCCGATGCTGTTGATTTTCCTGAATACCGGTTTGGCCACTCTGATTTCTGAAAAAGTAGTGAGCGCCGATGAGGGTTGGGTACAAGCGCTGCGCATGATCGGCTCTACTCCGATTGCCTTGTTGATTTCTGTTTTAGTGGCGTTATTTGTACTGGGTCGCAAGCGTGGTGAAGAGGCTTCGGCTTTGGAAAAAACCATAGATGGCGCGCTCGGCCCGGTGTGTTCGGTGATTCTGATTACCGGCGCGGGCGGTATGTTTGGTGGCGTGTTGCGTGCTTCCGGTATCGGTAAAGCACTGGCCGACAGCATGAGCGATTTGGGTATTCCGGTATTGCTGGGTTGTTTCTTGGTGGCATTGGCCTTGCGCATTGCCCAAGGTTCGGCCACGGTGGCGTTGACTACTGCGGCAGCTCTAATGGCACCAGCGGTGGCCGCTGCCGGTTACAGCGATTGGCAACTGGCTTGCATCGTGCTGGCGACTGCCGCTGGTTCAGTGGGCGTGAGCCACTTTAATGATTCCGGTTTCTGGTTGGTGGGCAGACTGCTGAATATGGATGTGCCAACCACGCTGAAAACCTGGACGGTTAACCAAACCCTGATTGCCGCCATCGGCTTTGGCTTGTCTGCCTTGATGTTTGCCTTATTTTAAGGAGTAGCTTAATGAAAACCGTACATTTTGTGTTTATGGGCGTAGCCGGTTGTGGCAAGACCACCGCCGCTGTTGATCTGCAAAAACACCTCGATTGCCCTTATGCGGAAGGCGACGATTTCCACACCCAAACCAACCGCGACAAAATGGGTGCCGGTATCCCGCTTACCGATGAAGATCGTTACCCGTGGCTCGGCAACCTGCGCGATTGGATGAGCGAGCAGGCGCGGGCGGGGGAGCGATACAGTATCGTGACCTGTTCGGCACTGAAACGGCAGTATCGCGATATTCTGCGTGAAGCCGAGGGTGAAACCGTGTTTGTTCATCTTGCGCCGCCCTATGAAGTGAACCTTGAGCGCCTGATGTCGCGCAAAGGGCATTATATGAAAGCGGAGATGCTCGATTCGCAAGTGGCGATTCTGGAAGAGTTACAGCCCGATGAAATCGGCGTACGCATCAGTAACCCCGGCAGCGCCGAGGAAGTAGAAGCGGAAATGCTAGCTTGGGTGAAAGAGCAGGGATTGCTTAAGTAATGAGGCAGTAAACAAAAACACGGCGCCGGCAGTTTGCAGCGCCGTGTTTTTGTTTACTGGAACAGCCGGGTTTGTTTTCAGACAGGCATTTTGGGTATGGCCATCTGTTTATGGAAAAACCGTTTGCATACAAAAAAATGCCTGTCTGAATGTTTCAGACAGGCATTGATTGTTTTAGCAAGACTAGAACAGGTTAACCAAACATCGCGTTCAAGCCGAGGAAGCAGAGTACGGCGAGGATAGATGAGGCGGGCAGGGTAATGATCCAAGCGAGGCCGATCGGTTTCATCATTTTCCAGTTGGCATTGCGGTTCACCAAGCCGATACCCAACACGGCGCCGACCAGAATGTGGGTGCTGGATACCGGCAGGCCGAGCAGGGAGGCCATCATCACCACCGAGGCGGCGGCCAGTTCGGCGGTAAAGCCTGAAGAGGGGTGCATTTCCGCCAAGTTGGTGCCGACGGTGGCAATCACTTCTTTACCGATAAACCACAGGCCGACAATCAGGGCGATACCGAAGGTCAGCATCACCACCGGCGGAATGGGGGCGGAAGTACCGATTTCGCCGGTACGCAATACGTCCATAATCGCGGCAAACGGGCCGATGGCATTGGCAATGTCGTTGGCGCCGTGGCTGAAGGCGAAGCCGGCAGCGGTAAATACCTGCATCCAGCTGAACATCAGGAAAGTGGATTTGCCCAAATCTTTACGCTTCAGGGTTTTGGCATAAATAAAGGTGGCAAGCCAGATACCGGCGCCTATCATGCCGATAACGAGGAAGCTGTTGAGGGTGCTCATGCCTAAATCCAGGTTTTTCAGGCCTTTGAAAATCAGCATCGAAGCAATCATCATGCCGCCGAGCGAGGAAATAATCGGTACCCAAGAATGCAGCGCACGGTAAGCATCGACACTTTGTTTGCGTTGTTCGATGGCGTATAAACCGCGATAGTAATTCGATTCCAGCTCGGCAGGGTCGAACTCGGGTTCGTTATAAATCTGGGCATCGCGCGCCATGGCGGTGGCGACTTGTACTTTTTCCTGTTCGGATAAGGCTTCGAAACGCAGTTTGTGCTGCTCTTTGTGCTGCTTGCGTTCGGCTTTTAATTGTTTCAATTGCTCATCAGCGGCATCGTTGTAATCGAGTACGTGTTTTTTGATTTGGTAAAACAGAATATAAGAAACCAGGCCGCCGAGCACCGGAGAGAGTACCCAAGAAATGGCAATCGAACCGATGGCGCTCCATTTCACCAGCGACATAGACAATTCGCCGCCGCCGGAAAGTTGGTAGCCCAACAGCATGGAGCTACCGACGATACCGCCGATAATGGCGTGGGTAGTAGATACCGGCAAGCCTTTACGGGTGGCGAACAGCAACCATAGCGCCGCCGCCAGCAAAGCCGACATCATGATAAAAACAAACTGCATCGGTTGCAACGGCAAAGCTTCCATATTCACAATACCGCTGCGGATGGTTTCGGTGACTTCGCCGCCGGCAATCACCGCACCGCTCACTTCAAATACAGCGGCCACCAGCAAAGCTTGGCGGATGGTGAGGGTACCGGCACCGACGCTGGTGCCGAAAGAGTTGGCCACATCGTTACCACCGATGTTAAAGGCCATGAAAACACCAAACAGGGTAGCCAGAATGAATACGGTGTTGGATTGATATTGGGTGTAACCTAAGCCCCAGTAGATAAAATAGCCGACCATGCCGATAAACATGGCGGCGAAAAACGCATTGGTTTTAAACATCGAGCCGTTGGTTGCCTGAACCATAAGGTTTTCCTTGCTAAGAAAGGGAGGAAGGTATCAGATTCTCTCTGCGTACAGTATTGTTTAAATTGGATTTTTATTGTTTTGATAAGAGTGAATGTTACTTGGCCTATCAAACAGCAGGCTATTATAAAGGGGGATGCCTGCTATTTCAAAGAACTTATGTCAAAGACACATAGATTAATGCCTGTCTGAAAACGAGCTTGCAAGTTTTCAGACAGGCATTTAGCAAAATCCGGTTTTATCCGGCTAAGCGATACTTAGCAGCAAATTTGGCTTTGAATCTGGATTTGCTCTTGTACGCTGTTGCCCAAGCCGGTGTCGGCACAAGTGTAGCAGCCAACCGCATCGGCGATTTGTTTGGCATCCCAAGTGACTTGGCTGTCAACGAATACGAATTGTTCGATTTGGTATTCGCTGCCTTTGAACCAGTTATTGATGGTAACGCTGTCTTCGGATTTAGGGCCGCCTACTTCAGACAGGCTATGGATGTTGACCACCAAATCGTTGCCCAAGCGCTCGAAGCACAAATCGGATGGGTGGATGAAGCCGTCGAATTGTAGCGTATCGGTGTGTTCGGTACCGCATTCAAAGTCGTAAATCACATCGTGATCAAAACCGCGGGCGAATACATAAGTATCGCAACCGGCGCCGCCGTTCAGAATATCGTTACCGGCACCGCCGTTCAGGAAGTCGTCGCCTGCACCGCCTACCAAGATATCGTCACCGGCGTGGCCGTAGAGGTTATCGTTGCCTTCCAGCGCTTTCAGCAGGTTTTTGCCGTCGTTACCGTGCAATACGTTGTTCAGATGATTGCCGATGGCGTTCAAATCGTTATCAGTCAGCAGGGAAATGTTTTCCACATGGGCAGGCGCAGTGATGTTTACGCTGCTCAGAATGGTGTCGTTGCCTTCATTTTCGTGCTCAATCACCACATCGCACTGGCTGTCGACATAGTAAGTATCGTCGCCTTTGCCGCCGATCATGGTGTCGTTGCCGGATTCACCGTCGAGGATGTCGTTACCGCCTTTGGCGATAATGGTGTCATTGCCAGCGCCGGTAGAGATGTCGTCATCACACTCGGTGCCGTAAACCACGTCGTTTTCCGACGGTTTGCCGGGGGTGTGGTGGCCGTGATCAGGAATGTGATTATCGGGTTTGCTCGGTACTTGAGGATCGGTTTTGATTGGGTTTTTGGGTTCTACTTCAAAGCACCAGCCTTTTTTACCGCTCCATACCCAGCAGCCTGTTTCTCCGCCTTTGTGGGAGTGCTGATAACCATAGCCCCAATCGCCTTTACCGTGTTTGCCAAAACCGGAAGTTTCGCCATAATTCCAGCCGCCTTTGCTATGG
>CALFOA010000307.1 GCA_937919795.1 uncultured Neisseria sp. | reverse complement strand
CACTTTAGTGGTAACCCTCATCGGCGTGAGCATTACTGTGCCGTTTATTATTGCGTACAGCATTTTCTCTTACTGGGCGTTCCGCGGTAAGGCGACCGAGTTGACTTACGGTTAAAGGGATACTTTAATCACGCACACAAACAAATGCCTGTCTGAAAGATTTTTGCTTTGCAAAGCTTTCAGACAGGCATTTATGTTGCCGATAAAACAAACCGTCATACTCGGGCTTGACCCGAGTATGACAATACTATCACCGACTCTTATCTAAACCACTGCAAACAACCCCTTGCCAGCCCCAGTCGATTGCTTTATATATAAGCCTTTTCCGTTGCTCACACCTTCCCATGCCGCTCACCACCCCGCCCTTCGCCCCCGGCACCCTGCGCGCCCTGCAAGCGCTGGCGATAAACAGCCATCAAGACTTGCGCCAAACCGGTGCGGTGAAAGCCTTTCTGCTGCTGAAAGCCGGCGGTTTAACCGCCACCCGCAGCATCTTATGGCAACTGGCCGCCGCCTGCCGCGGTATCAGCCCAACTGAACTGAGCGAAGCGGACAAACAGGTGCTGTTGGCCGAAATGGCGGCACATCCGCCGGTCGACATTTTTCCGCCGGTAAACGAAATGACCCGCTTTATGCGACAAGCACTGGCACAGGCCGAGCAAGCGGCGGCGGCGGGCGAAATCCCGGTGGGCGCGCTGGTGGTGAAAGACGGCGAAGTGATTGCCGCGGCGCACAACCTTTGCGTCTCCTCGCACAACATCAGCCAGCACGCCGAAATCCGCGCGCTTTCACAAGCCGGCGCCGCCCTGCAAAACTACCGCCTCGACGGCTGCGACGTCTACATCACACTCGAACCCTGCATCATGTGCAGCGGCGCCTTGGTGCAAGCGCGGGTGCGGCGGGTGATATTCGGCGCCACCGAGCCGAAAACCGGCGCCGCCGGCAGTATTGCCGACGTGTTTTCAGACAGGCATTTAAACCCACACACCGCCGTATTGAGCGGCATCCTCGCCGAAGAATGCCGCGCGCTATTACAACAATTTTTTCAAAACCGCAGAGGAAACTGAATGGAAACCACAATTTTTGCCGGCGGCTGCTTCTGGTGTATCGAAGCCGTTTACAACCGTATCCAAGGCGTAGAACAAGCCGTTTCGGGCTACATCAACGGCCATACCGAAGCGCCGAGCTATGCCGCCGTCTGCCAAGGCGATACCGGCCATGCCGAAGCCGTACAAATCCGTTTCGACCCCGCCGTGGTCAGCTACCGCACGCTGTTAGAAATCCTGTTTTCCATCCACGACCCCACCCAGCTCAACCGCCAAGGCCACGATGTCGGCACCCAATACCGCAGCGGCATTTATTACCTCACCCCCGCGCAACAAGCCGAAGCCGAAGCGTTTGTG
>CALFOA010000306.1 GCA_937919795.1 uncultured Neisseria sp. | reverse complement strand
AATTAGGGTTGCGACGCAAACTGCCTGATATTTGATTTATGCCTGTCTGAAAAAGAAAACCGGAGAAATATGATGCACACCACGCTCAATGAAGTCCGCCAAGCCATCGATAGCTTGGATCAGCAACTGATTGAATTATTGGCGCAACGGCAACGCTTGGTCGAACAAGCAGGCCGCTTGAAGCCGAAAAACGATGCCCAAGCCGTAGCCGCTCCTGATCGGGTTGCCCAAGTGATTGCCAACCGCCGCCAACAAGCCGTTGCAGCAGACTTATCGCCCGATGTCGCCGAAGCCGTTTGGCGCGCCATGATAGAAGCGTTTATCCGCTTGGAAACCGAAGTTAATCGTCATTAATCAATAAGCGAGACCCATCATGACTGCCGACTTGCTGCCGATTATTACTACCGTGGTAGCCGCTCATTTCCTAGCGCTGATCAGCCCCGGGCCGGATTTCCTGCTGGTGGTACGCAGTACTTTGCGCAACAGCCATCGCCGTGCATTAGGCGTAGCATTCGGTATTGCGCTGGCCAATGCTATTTATATTGCGTTGTGTATTATCGGCGTAGGCTCGATGATCGCCCATTCTTTATGGTTGATGATTGCCTTAAAAATACTCGGCGGCTGTTTTTTGCTGTATATCGCCTATCATGCCCTCAAAGCGCGCCGCAGCGATTATGCTTTTTTAAATAAACAGCCGCAATCTGCCAGTACGCATCAAACTGCCCCGTCATTTTTCAAAGAATTTTTGCTTGGTTTGGCATCCGGTTTATCCAATCCGAAAAATATCATCTTTTACCTCAGCCTGTTTTCAGTAGTTTTAACCCCCGAATCCGGCTTAGGCTTAAGCCTCGGTTTGGGTGTTTGGATGACAATATTAGTGTTTGCTTGGGATGCCATGATTATTTTTGTTTTATCACAGCCGAAAGTGCGGCATGGCTTCAGTAAACTCGCGTTTTATATCGACAAAATCGCAGGTATGTTATTGGGTTTGATGGGCTACAAGCTGCTACAAAGCGCTATAAAAGAAACCGCTTAAACCTAAATGCCTGTCTGAAAAATAAGGAAGAAAAACATGCCT
>CALFOA010000305.1 GCA_937919795.1 uncultured Neisseria sp. | reverse complement strand
GGCGAACAATCATATTGTCCGTGCGTTTATTGTTACGAGTACGGTAACCCTTAGCAGGAGTACCCCATGGGCTAACCGGTTCGCGAGCTTCGCCAGTACGGCCTTCACCACCACCGTGCGGGTGATCTACCGGGTTCATTACCACACCACGTACGGTCGGACGGATACCGCGCCAACGATTAGCACCGGCTTTACCGATTTTCTTCAGGCTTTGTTCTTCGTTACCCACTTCACCGATAGTGGCGCGGCAATCCACATGGATGCGACGCACTTCGCCTGAACGCAAACGAACTTGGGCGTAAATACCCTCTTTCGCCAACAATACAGCAGAAGCACCGGCTGAACGTGCAATTTGCGCACCTTTGCCCGGTTTCATTTCGATACAGTGAATAGTGGTACCCACCGGAATATTGCGGATAGGCAAGGTATTACCTGCTTTGATGGCTGCTTCAGCACCAGACACCAAAACCGCACCGGCTTTAATACCGCGAGGAGCGATGATGTAACGACGTTCGCCGTCTGCATAACACAACAAAGCGATGTGTGCAGTACGGTTCGGATCGTATTCGATACGCTCTACTTTAGCCGGGATACCGTCTTTATTACGTTTAAAGTCAACAACACGGTAGTGCTGTTTGTGACCGCCGCCTTTGTGGCGGGTGGTGATATGACCGTTATTGTTGCGGCCTGCAGTTGAGTTTTTCTTCTCAAGCAAAGCTGCATACGGCGCACCTTTATGCAAACCTTCAGTGACCACGCGAACCATGCCGCGACGACCAGCAGAGGTAGGCTTCATTTTTACAATAGCCATTCTACTTATTCCTTATCTGCAGCTGCGGCAGCGGCTTCCAGGTCCAATTCTTGACCGGCAACCAGGCTCACATAAGCTTTTTTCACATCGCTGCGACGACCGATGCTACGACCAAAACGCTTGGTTTTGCCTTTGGTAGTAGTTGTGGTCACAGAAGCAACTTCCACACCAAACAACAATTCAACAGCGGCTTTAATTTCCGTTTTGGTTGCATTCGGCAACACTTTGAAAGTCATTTGATTACGTTTTTCAGCCAGCAGGTTGCTCTTTTCAGAAACAACGGGAGCCAAAATTACTTTCATCAGGCGTTCTTGATTCATACCCATTGCTCCTCTAATTGTGCAACCGCCTCTTTAGTGATCACTACTTTTTTGTAGCGCAGCAGGCTGTAAGGATCAATTTGCTGAGCTTCCAAAACCAGTACGTTCGGCAGATTGCGCGAAGACAAATATACGTTTTCGTCCAATTGCTTGGTCACAAACAATACTTGCTCCAAACCCATGGTTTTCACTTGCTCTGCAAACGCTTTGGTTTTCGGCGTTGCAACAGACAACTCTTCCACCACAAACAGACGCTCGTCGCGCACCAGTTGTGACAAAATCGCAGCCATACCGGCACGGTACATTTTGCGGTTTACTTTTTGGGTGAAGTTTTCATCGGGTTTGTTCGGAAACGCGCGACCACCACTACGCCACAGCGGAGAAGAAGTCATACCAGAACGGGCACGACCAGTACCTTTTTGACGCCACGGTTTTTTGGTGGAGTGCTTTACTTCAGCACGAGTCAATTGGGCACGGTTACCAGAACGGGCGTTAGCCAAAAACGCGGTTACCAACTGGTGTACCAGCGCTTCGTTGTATTCACGGGCAAACAAAGCATCAGAAGCTTGAACGCTACCTGAAACTTGGCCTTGGGCGTTGATTACTTTTAATTCCATTACGCACCTACTTTCACTGCGGGACGCACGATAACATCGCTGTTAACTGCACCAGGAACGGCGCCTTTAACCAGCAACAGATTGCGTTCTACATCCACACGCACGATTTCCAGATTTTGCACGGTAGACTTGGTGTTACCGTATTGACCGGCCATGCGCTGCCCCGGAAATACACGACCCGGATCTTGTGCCATACCGATAGAGCCCGGTACGCGGTGCGAACGTGAGTTACCATGGGAGGTACGTTGTGAATCAAAGTTATGGCGTTTAATGGTGCCTGAGAAACCTTTACCTTTAGAGGTGCCGGTTACGTCAACCAATTGACCGGCTTCGAAGATGGCTACAGAGATTTCGTCGCCAGCTTTCAGCTCGCCCAATTTTTCAGCAGTCAAAGCAAACTCAACCAAACCGCGACCGGCTTCTACACCTGCTTTTGCAAAGTGACCGGCTTCGGTTTTATTGACACGATTCGCTTTTTTCTGACCGAAGGTAACTTGTACGGCAGTGTAGCCGTCAGTATCTTCGGATTTCACTTGAGTGACGCGGTTAGCGGGCATTTCCAATACGGTTACCGGGATAGATACACCCTGATCGGTAAACACACGAGTCATGCCTACTTTGCGTCCAACCAGACCTAAAGTCATGATTATTTTCCTTTTAGCAAAGGGGTCGGTTACGATTGACCGACCATTTTAGACAAAAAAATGTACTTGGCAGATTTGCCAAGCACGCCACTATAGCACAAAAAAGGATAGCAATTCAAGAACTACTTTGTTTTATAAAGATTAATCTGTTTTATTCGCAACAATAGCGATAGCGTTTCAGACAGGAGTCTGCTGCACCTTCACGCCGGTAGCGGCTTGCAATTCATCAAAGCTCACACCGTCGGCCAGTTCAACCAATTTCAGGCCGTCGGAAGTCACATCCAGCACGCCCAAATCGGTGATGATGCGGTGAACCACTTTTTTGCCGGTAAGCGGCAGATCACATTGCGATTTGATTTTAAACGCGCCGCCTTTGGCAGTGTGCTCCATCAGCACAATCACCCGCTGTACGCCGGCCACCAAATCCATTGCACCGCCCATGCCTTTGACCATTTTGCCGGGAATCATCCAGTTGGCCAGATCGCCCTGCTCCGATACTTCCATCGCACCCAAAATCGCCAAATTGACTTTGCCGCCGCGAATCATGGCAAATGATTGTGAGCTGGAGAAAAAGCTGGCGCCGGGCAAGGCGGTAACGGTTTGTTTGCCGGCGTTAATCAAATCGGCGTCGATTTCGGCTTCGGTGGGAAACGCGCCGATGCCGAGCAAGCCATTTTCGGACTGCAGCATCACGTTGACACCATCGGGGATGTAGTTGGCCACCAGCGTAGGCAGGCCGATACCCAAATTCACATAAAAGCCGTCTTGCAATTCTTGTGCGGCGCGTTGCGCCATTTGTTCACGTGTCCAAGCCATGTTATGCCTCTCTTACAGTGCGTTGTTCGATGCGTTTTTCGGGGGTGGCATTCACCACAATGCGATGCACATAAATGCCGGGCAAGTGAATGTGGTCGGGATCGAGCGTGCCGGTTTCCACCAACTCTTCCACTTCTACCACGGTGATGCGGCCGGCGGTGGCGGCATCGGAGTTGAAGTTTCGGGCAGTTTTGCGGAACACGAGGTTGCCTGATTTATCGGCTTTCCAAGCTTTGACCAAGGCCACATCGGCGGTGAGCGAGCGTTCCATCACATACTCTTCGCCGTCAAACTCGCGGATTTCTTTGCCTTCCGCTACTTGGGTACCGACCCCGGTTTTAGTGAAAAACGCGGGAATACCGGCACCACCGGCACGCAGTTTTTCCGCCAGCGTGCCTTGCGGGGTAAGCTCTACTTCCAATTCGCCCGACAAAAACTGTCGCTCAAATTCTTTGTTTTCACCCACATACGAGGCAATCATTTTTTTAATTTGACGAGTTTCCAGCAACAGACCTAGGCCGAAGCCATCCACACCGGCGTTGTTGCTGATGCAGGTTAAACCGTTGACACCGCTGTCGCGCAGGGCGGCAATTAAGGCTTCGGGAATGCCGCACAGGCCGAAACCGCCAACAGCAATGGTTTGGCCGCTGGCCACCACGCCTTCTAAAGCGGCAGTGGCGTTGGGATAGAGTTTGTTCATGATTTCTCCTTAAAGGCCTGTCTGAAAACTTTTCAGACAGGCATTCTTATATTATTCCGCATCCGGTTGATTTTCCGGCGCGGCGGTTTGGAAAGCGGGCAAGGCTTCGCATTCGGCAACAATGCGCACGATGGTGGGATACGGGTTTAAATCCACCTGAAAACGGCGGGCGTTATACACCTGCGGCACCAAGCAGCAATCGGCCAGCGTGGGTGTGTCGCCGTGGCAGAAACGGCCGGTCTGCTCGGATTGCAGCAGGGTTTCCAAGGCGGTAAAGCCTTCCTGTATCCAATGGCGGTACCACTCGGTTTTGGCGGTTTCGTCTGCGCCCAATTGTTTTTGCAAATAACCCAACACGCGCAAGTTATTGAGCGGGTGGATGTCGCAGGCAATCAGTTGCGCCATCGCGCGTACTCGGGCGCGCTCGGTAGCGGCAGCGGGCAACAGCGGCTGGGCGGGATAGGCTTCGTCGAGATATTCGATGATGGCGAGAGATTGGGTAAACACCTGCCCGTTATCTTCCAGCGCAGGCACCAATTTTTGCGGATTTTTCGCGCTGTATGCGGGTTGTTTCTGCTCGCCGCCGTTTTTTAGCAGATGCACGCCCACCGTTTCATACGGCAGTTGTTTCAGGTTGAGCGCAATGCGCACGCGGTAAGCGGCGGAACTGCGGTAATAGGAATAGAGTTTCATGACGATATCCGTTCACATCAAAAACTGTAGCAATGTTAGGCATTCATATGGCGGCCGTTCAGTTTCAACTGGCGCCACACTGAGTAAATTTTACGATTCTGCAGGGGGATCTGCCCTGCTAATGGTGAAGCCGGTGAAGCTATAGATCAGCGTTAAAATCAGGCTTAAGTAACAGAAGAAAGCGTAAGGAACATAATCCACTACCGGCACGCCGAGAATACCGGCCAAGAACACGCCGTACACACCCCACGGCACCAAGGGGTTAATCACGGTACCGGCATCCTCAACGGTGCGCGACAGATTGCGCTGATGCAAACCCAAGCGCTCATATACCGGGCGCAAGGTATTACCGGTCAACAGCAGGCTCAGATATTGCTCTCCAATCAGAAAATTGATGCCGAAGGCGGTAGCCGCAGCAGTGAAAGTGGCGCGGCCAACGGTGGTGAGCAGATGGGCAATACCTGAGAGCAAAGCCGGCAACACACCCAAACCTTTCAGCAAACCGCCCAAGCTCAGCGCCAAAATCACGATGGTTTGCGAGAAGAACATGCTTTCCATACCCCCGCGTGTGACCAAGCGCCCTACCGAGCCCAAGTCTACGCCTTCGGTCAGTTTGTAGCCACTGAAGAAATAACCGCCCAATTCTTTAATACCGGGGCTACTGTGGGTGTAGGTCACCACCAGCGCAGTGAGAATGGTGGCCATAATGGTGTAAATCGCATTGATTTTACGCAAAGCCAACACTACCAGCACTGCAAACGGTAGCAAAGCATAACCGTGCACCAAACCGCTTTCCACCAATTGCTGCTGCATCACCGCTACATCTCCCAAATCGGCATGTACCACATCACCGGTGAGCATCCAAAGGAATAATGCCGTCAACAGCCAGGCAGGGATGGTGGTAAACATCATGTTGCGGATGTGGTCGAACAAATCGATGCCCACAATCGACGCAGCAATCGCGGTGGTATCCGACAAGGGTGACATTTTGTCGCCGAACAATGCGCCTGATACCACCGCACCGGCAACAATCGCCGGATTCGCATTAAAAGCTTCTGCCATACCTAAAAAAGCCACACCAACGGTAGCACAGGTGGTAAAACCACTACCCAGCGCAATGCCAATCACAGAACTCAAAATAAAAGCCGAAAGATAAAACATCTGCGGCGAAATCAGATCAAAGCCGTAATACATCAGAGTAGGAATCGCGCCCGACATCATTAGCGCCGACACCAGCAGACCAATAAAGAAAAACAAATAAATGGCGCCAATGCCCGACATCACGCCTTCAGCCATTTTCCCTTCCATCGCCATAAAGCTCTGGCCTTTAAACTTGCCATAACCCAACAGTCCACACAGTACCAACGTAATCGAAATATGCGGCACCCAACCAAAGCCAATCATGGTCACGCCCATCACGGCTATGATTAATAACGAAACGACCACTGCTTCACGCGTACTGATGCCTATCAATGATTCTTTCATGGTTTACTCCTCTGTAAACGGTGTTGACCGGTTCTGCTTCTATTGTTTATTGACCGGTTTTTTATTTAGATTTTTTAGTTACTCCAGGCCGTTTGAAAACGGCATTAACGTCTTACTACTAATAACAAACCGGCACCAATCGGCAGCACCGTCTTCTGAAATGCTGAATCGGCTGACACCAGCGCTTGAAATTCGGCCACTTCCGCAGCATGCGACAACACATTATCGACCACCAACAGGCTGCCGCTTTTCGCTAAGCAACGGCGCAAATGCGGCCAATAGCCGACATAAGCAGGCCGTTCCGCATCCAGCAGAATCAAGTCATACTGCACTTGATTTTCTGCTAGAAACGCCGCCGCATCGGTGCATAAAGCCTCTGCATAATCGGCCAAGCCGGTATGTTTCAGGTGTTGCACAGCCACATCACGGCGAGCAGATTCTATTTCCAAAGTCGTCAGCCTGCCTCCGGTTTGCTCGACAGCATCAGCCAACCATAAGGTGGAATAACCGCCCGAAGTGCCGATTTCCAACAAGCTCTTTGCCTGCTTGGCCAACACCAGCAGCGCCAGCAGCTCGGCCGATTCCGGCTCGATGCTGCGCCAACGCTGCAAACGGTCGCTTTGGCTAGCATCGTAGTCACTGTATTGTGTGTACAGTTCGGCCAAATAGGCCAGCCGTTCGGCATTCATGCTAAAGCTCCTGTTCGGGCGGTTTCAGACAGGCTTAATACTGCGTATTCACCTTATTGATGATGGTCCCGAAGATATTGTTGCCGTCTTTATCCAGCATTTCCACTTCTACCACATCACCGTGATCCATAAACGGGGTTTGTGGTTTGCCGCTTTCGATGGTTTCGTACATACGGACTTCTGCCAAACAGCAATAACCTACACCACCGTTTTCAACCGATGAACCATACAGATTATCTTGTTTGTTGGATACGGTACCCGAACCGATAATCGCACCGGCGCCGACATCACGGGTTTTGGTCACATGCGCTACCAATTGGCCGAAGTTGAAGGTCATGTCTTGACCGGCATTCGGGAAGCCAAACAATTTGTTGTTCAGTTTCACGCGCAGCGGCAGATGCACTTTGCTGTCTTTCCAAGCATCGCCCAACTCATCGGGGGTCACCGCAATCGGGCTGAACGCGCTGGCCGGTTTGCTTTGGAAGAAGCCGAAACCTTTTGCCAATTCGGCAGGAATCAGACCGCGTAGAGAAACGTCGTTCACCAGCATAATCAAGCGGATGGCTTTGGCGGCTTCTTCAGGCGTAGCACCTTGTTGCAAATCGCCGGTAACCACCACCACTTCGGCTTCAAAATCAATGCCCCACTCGGGCTTGGCCAAGATTTCATCGCGCGGGCCGATAAACTTGTCAGAGCCGCCCTGATACATCAGCGGGTCTTCATAAAACGATTCCGGCACTTCGGAATTGCGCGCTTTACGCACCAATTCAACGTGGTTCAAATAGGCCGATCCGTCCGCCCATTGATAGGCGCGTGGCAGCGGCGAATGGCATTTCTCGGGGTCGAATGCTTCGCCTTTGGCGGGGTTGGCGTTCAAGTCGTCATAAACCGCTTTCAAGGCAGGTTCGGCAGCATCCCAATCATCCAAGGCAGCTTGCAGGGTGGTGATTTCCGGCTGTACGTAGCGGCTCAGATCACGACTAACAACGATCAAGCGGCCATCGCGTCCTTGTTTTAAGGTGGCTAATTTCATTTTTTATTCCTTTGTTGATTTATGGTTGGTTTCAGACAGGCATTGATGCCTGTCTGAAACCATATAGATGAATCCGGTGTTTTTTGTAGACTGTGGGCTTATTACACTTCCGGCGGCTCGGTACCGTCGTGAATCCAACGAGCATGTTGGGGTGCGCGTTTGGTTTCCGCCCACTCGTTCAACATCTCCCATTTCACATGATCCAGCGCACGATTCATTTTCGGCGTGCTCACTTCACAAGCCAATTCGAGGCGATGGCCGCTGGGATCGAAGAAGTAAATCGAATGGAACAAGGTGTGATTCACCGGGCCGAGTACATCAATACCTTCTGAAATCAGGCGATCTTTAGTTTCCAGCAATTCTTCCATGCTATTTACTTTCAACGCCAAATGCTGCGTCCATACCGGTGTGTTCGGGTCGCGCCCCATTTCCGGTTTGGTCGGCAGTTCGAAAAAGGCCAGAATATTGCCGCCGCCGGCGTTCAAAAAGATGTGCATATAGGGATCAGGTTCGCCGGTGGAAGGTACTTTGTCTTCAGCGATGGCCAACACAAAGTCCATTTTCAAATGCTTTTGATACCACTCCACGGTTTCTTTTGCGTCTTTGCAGCGGTAGGCCACATGATGGATGCCGTTAATTAAACTCATGATACTTCTCCTTATTGCCCTGTTTGCGGGCTTAAACAATCAAGATTGGCCTGCTTTGCCGATGCCCAGCATCTTTTGCAGGAAAAAGAACAGAATAATCACTACTGAAGGCAAGGCCACGAAATGGAACAATTGTTCCGGCGTCAACTTACCGCCCTGCATCAACCAGCCGCCCAGTACCGGGCCGACTACCGAACCGATACGGCCGACACCCAAACTCCAACCCACACCGGTGGTACGGTATTCGGTAGGATAGTAATTGGCCGCCATGGCATTGATGGCCGGTTGGCCGCCAATCACGGCAAAGCCAATCACAAATACCACACCGAAGAACAAGGCCACGGAGCTCACAGTGTTGCCCAAGATAGCGATAAAGATGGCGGCTACAGTAAAGCAAGGAATCAATACTTTATGGAAACCATTTTTATCAATCAGACGACCCATGATAATGGTGCCGAAGGTACCGCCCAATTGCAGCGTCGCGCCCAACATCACCGAAGACTCCAGCGACATACCGGTCAGCTTGGCCAAAGTCGGCATCCAGCTTGAGAGGAAGTAAAGCGCAATCATGTTCATCAAGCTGATCACCCAAATGGTTAGGGTAAACTTATGACGACCATGCTCAAACAACGCCTTCACCGGCATACCACCTTGTCGTTTAGCCACTTGGAATGATTCGGGCAGTTGTTCACCCGGATAAAACTCTGCCAGAGACTGGCGAATTTTCGGATCTTCCGGATTGCGCAAGGCCATATATTGCAAGGATTCGGGCATATATTTCAGCATCACCACCAACAGCACTGCCGGCAGAATACCGCCCACCACAAACACCGAATGCCAACCGAAACGCGGAATCAGAAAAGCTGCAATAAAACCGCCCAGCATCGCGCCCACGGTAAAGCCGCAGGAAATCAGCATCATCACCGAGATACGGCGCTGTTTCGGCGTAATTTCACCGCACAAGGCCATCGCATTGGGCATAATCGCGCCCAAGCCTAAGCCGGTGACAAAACGTAAGGCAATCAACTGCTCGACATTTTGCACAAAAGCCGTGGCAAACATACAGATAGCAAAGAATAAGGTTGACCACAGCAAAATTGGGCGGCGGCCGAATTTATCGGAAAAATAGCTGAATACCAGCGAGCCGACCAGCAAACCGAACAAACCCGAGCCGAATACGGTACCCAGCTCCGATTTTTCAATCTGCCAATCCTGCAAAATCGCCGGCGCCGCATAGCTGACCGACTGGACATCAAAACCGTCCAATACCATCAGAATGCCGCAAATAATCAGAATCATATATTGACGTTTGCCCAGCGGGCGCTCGTCAATCACGTCTGTCAGATATGGTTGGGCCATTATGTTCTCCTCAGAATAATTGAAACCCATTTAGTAGATTGTATGTTTGACTTCGGCGGCTTGTTTTTTAATTGTTTACCGCCGAAATCAGGGGGCTTGTAAGCAGTTCTACGCCATTAACTGACTAGAATCGATTCTGACTTACTCACCACAGTGCTTACACGTCCAACGCGCCGCGACGGATTTGGTCGCGCTCCAACGATTCGAACAAAGCTTTGAAATTGCCCTCGCCAAAACCTTCTCGGTAATCGCCTTTACGCTGGATAAACTCAAAGAATACCGGACCCAGCAGGGTTTCCGAGAAGATTTGTAACAGCAGGCGCGGATGGCCGCCTTCCGTGGTACCGTCGAGCAGAATACCGCGTGTTTGCAACTCGGCTACCGGCTCGCCGTGACCGGGCAGACGCTCGTCCAGCATTTCATAATAAGTGTCTTTCGGCGCAGTCATCAGCGGAATACCGGCGGTGCGCAATTGGTCGATGGTGGTGAGCAAATCGTCGCTCAACAAGGCAATATGTTGGATGCCTTCGCCGCCAAACTCGGTCAAATATTCCTCAATCTGACCGCCGCCCTGCTTGGCTTCTTCGTTCAACGGAATACGAATCAGACCGTCTGGCGCGGTCATTGCGCGGCTGGTGAGGCCGGTGTATTCGCCTTTAATGTCGAAATAACGGATTTCTTTGAAGTTAAACAAACGCTCGTAATAGTTCGCCCAAAAGTCCATGCGACCGCGGTATACGTTGTGAGTGAGGTGATCGACGATTTTCAGGCCGAAACCAAACGGTTTGCGCTCCACATCGGGCAGAAACTCGAAATCAATGTCGTAAATAGATTTGCCGCCTTCAAAGCGGTCAATCAGATAGAGCGGCGCACCGCCGATGCCTTTGATGGCGGGCAGGCGCAACTCCATTACAGAAGTAGGAATTTCAACCGGCTGTGCACCCAATTCCAGCGCACGCTTATAGGCTTGTTGGGCATTGCGTACGCGGAAACCCATGCCGCAGGCGCAAGGGCCGTGTTCGGCGGCAAAATAAGCAGCTTGGCTACGCGGCTCACGGTTGATGATAAAGTTGATGTCGCCTTGGCGGTAAAGCAGCACATCTTTCGAACGGTGTTTCGCCACCAAGGTGAAGCCCATTTTTTCAAACAAAGGCTCCAATAAGCCGGCTTCGGGTGCGGCAAATTCTACAAATTCAAAACCACACAAACCCATCGGGTTTTCAAACAAATCGGTGCTCATCAATATCTCCTAATCTCATTATTTCTCGTTGCAAGGATTGCAAAATGCCTGTCTGAAAGACCGGTTCAGACAGGCATTTAGGCATCGTACGCATTCATGCTTATGCCCGATTATGCAGTCTGAAACCAAGCGGCACTCAGCTTCACTTTATTTTTTAAGGGGCATTTTGTCTCCCCACTCCAAGTGAATGCTTGACAAGCATCTTAATTTACGATTTATTATTAAGACAAACAGTTTTTTACTAATTATTTATCGGAAAAACTAATGAATCTAAGCATACGCCAGTTGCGGGCATTTGCTGCCGTTGCCGAACATGGCAGCTTCAGCCAAGCAGCCATACAGTTGCACCTCACTCAATCGGCACTCAGCGGTTTGATTAAAGAATTAGAAAACCAATTGGCCGTGCGCTTGTTTGACCGCACTACCCGCCAGCTCCATTTAACCGACGCCGGCCACCAATTGTTACCCTATGCTCAACGTATCTTGAATGATCTCCATGCTCTGGCTGCTGAAGCGCAAAACATCCACAGCGGCCAGAGCGGGCAGGTGCGCTTCGCCGTTTCCCAGCAATTGGCCGCCTCGGTGATTCCCGATTTGATTACCCGGTTTCAACAGCTTTACCCCGATATTCGATTACAGCTGGTTGATTGCTCGGTCGAACAAGTCATCGATCAGGTCAACAACGCCGATGTCGATTTCGGTATGGGGCCGGAACGTACCCTGCCCGATGATATTGAATCCAGCTTATTATTTACCCTGCCTTTTTATGTTGCCCTGCCCGCCGGCCATCCGCTCGAGCAACAAAAAACTGTTTCCTGGCAAGATTTACAACAAGAAACCCTGATTACCCTGAATGGCCCGTTTACCGACCGCCTTGCCGATGCTTTACCCGAAATATTGGCTGAACACGTTCGCCATCCGCACTACTCGGTGAATTTCCTTTCTACCGCCATCGGCCTCACCCGCAACCATCTCGGTCTCACCCTCTGCCTGCCCTATGCCGCCGAATTGGTGCGGCGCAACGGCCTCAGTATGCGGAAAATGGTCGACCCGGTAGTGGAGCGTAAGTTTTTTATTTACCGCAGAAAAAATCGCAGCCTCACCGCTTCTGCCGATACTTTCTGCCGTTTTCTCTGTGATGAAACCCCTGATCTGACCCACCCTAACCCATAATGAAAGAAGAGAAACTACCATGAAAAAAGCCGTTATCGTTGCCGCCAAAAGAACCCCGATCGGCAGTTTTTTAGGCAGCTTGAGTAAAGTCAGCGCGCCCCAACTGGGCAGTACCGTTATCCGCGCCTTATTGGATGAAAGTGGCGTGTCCGCCGAAGCCGTTGATGAAATCATTATGGGCAACGTGCTCACCGCCGCCCTCGGCCAAAACCCGGCCCGCCAAGCCGCCATTGGCGCTGGCATTCCGGCGGAAGTGCCTGCCACCACCGTGAACGTGGTCTGCGGTTCCGGCCTTTATGCCTTGCAACTGGCGGCACAAGCGATTGCCTGCGGTGATGCAAACATCGTGATTGCCGGCGGCCAAGAGAATATGTCGCAAGCCCCGCACACCCTCAGCGGCATGCGCAACGGCCAGAAATTCGGCAACCAAACCCTAGTCGACAGCATGGTGACCGACGGCCTCACCGACGCCTACCAGCACTACCACATGGGCATCACCGCCGAAAACGTGGCTGAAAAATTATCCATCAGCCGCGAAGAACAAGACGCCTTCGCGCTGCGCTCGCAACAACGCGCTTCCGCCGCCGACCGAGCCGATAAGTTTGTCGACGAAATCAGCCCAGTGATCATTCCACAGCGCAAAGGCGAACCCATCACCGTAAACCGCGACGAGTACATCCGCCACGATGCCGATGCGGCCTCCATCGCCAAACTCGCGCCGGCCTTCAAAAAAGACGGCAGCGTCACCGCTGCCAATGCCTCCGGCATCAATGATGGCGCCGCCGCCGTTTTGATGATGAGCGAAGACAAAGCCCGCGAACTTGGCCTCACTCCTCTGGCCTCGGTAAAATCCTACGCCGCCGCCGGTATCGCCCCCGAAATCATGGGCTTAGGTCCGGTACCCGCTAGCCAAAAAGCCTTGAGCAAAGCCGGTTGGCAAGTGGCCGATCTCGACATAATCGAAGCCAACGAAGCCTTTGCCTCTCAAGCCATCGGCGTTTGCCGTGAACTCGGCCTACCAGAAGACAAAACCAATGTTAACGGCGGCGCCATCGCCCTTGGCCACCCCATCGGCGCTTCCGGCTGCCGCATTGTGGTCAGCCTGCTGCACGAAATGCAGCGCAGCCAAGCGAAGAAAGGTTTGGCAACCTTGTGCGTAGGCGGTGGTATGGGTTTTGCCATGACCTTTGAACACGAAGCGGATTAAGCGTTTTGCTTTCAGACAGGCATTTTTAAATCTGTAATCCCTGTCTGAAACCAAGCTTGAAATTCATTGCTGTCTTATATTTATTTGGATCATCTCAAGCTCGCAACAAATACAATGCCTGTCTGAAAACGAACGCAGTGAGTTTCTGCGAAGCTAAAACAGGCTTGCGTGTTTCTGCGAAGCTAAAAAGTTTTCAGGCAGGCATTGCAATAGAAAACCCCGAATAGTTTAACTATTCGGGGTTTCGCGTCAGATTAATACCTGATTACTGTACTTTGATTTCTACATCTACACCTGCAGGCAGGTCGAGTTTCATCAGAGCGTCAGTGGTTTTATCAGTCCAGTCCACGATGTCCATCAGGCGCAAGTGGGTGCGGATTTCCAACTGCTCGCGTGAAGTTTTGTTCACGTGCGGAGAACGCAGAATATCGAAACGCTCGATTTTGGTCGGCAGCGGAATCGGGCCTTTAACTACGGCACCGGTGCGCTTGGCAGTTTCAACGATTTCTTGAGCAGAACGATCAATCAGGCTGTAATCATACGCTTTCAGACGGATACGGATTTTTTGGTTTGCCATTTATCAATATCCTTATGATTAAGCGATGATAGAAGCTACTACACCGGCACC
>CALFOA010000304.1 GCA_937919795.1 uncultured Neisseria sp. | reverse complement strand
TTCCGATCTTGTCTGAAAACGTTTTTTTTCGTTTTCAGACAGGCATTTCTGTTTTAAATACTATTTAATCCTGCTCGCCAAATAAGCCGGTAGACAAATAACGGTCGCCGCGGTCGCAAATAATGCACACCACCCGCGCACCGGGGTTTTCTTCGGCAATCTGCACCGCAGCCATCGCGGCGGCACCGGAAGACACACCGGCGAACACGCCTTCTTCACGCGCCAGTTTGCGCATGAATTTTTCCGCTTCGTGCTGGTTCACGTCCATTACTTTATCCACCAAATCCGCTTCAAAAATGCCCGGCAGATAAGCCTGCGGCCAACGACGGATACCGGCGATGGAAGACGCTTCATCCGGTTGCAAACCGATAATTTGGATGGCGGGATTTTGTTCTTTCAAATAGCGAGCCACCCCGCTGATGGTGCCGGTAGTGCCCATCGAGCTGACAAAATGGGTGATTTTACCTTCGGTCTGTTGCCAGATTTCCGGGCCGGTGGTGAGGTAGTGCGCGTTTTTGTTGTCCGGGTTATTGAACTGGTCGAGCACTTTGCCCAAACCCTGCTCCTGCATCGAGAGCGCCTGATCGCGGGCGGCTTCTATGCTTTCGGTTTCCAGTAAAGTGGCGCCGTAGGCGGCCATTGCATCTTTGCGCTCTTGGGTGGAGTTTTTCGGCATCAGCAGAATCATGCGGTAGCCCAGCATCGCCGCCGCCATCGCCAGCGCAATGCCGGTATTGCCGCTGGTTGCTTCAATCAGCGTATCGCCCGGGCGGATTTCGCCGCGCCGCTGGGCTTCGTTAATCATGTGGAAAGCCGGGCGGTCTTTCACCGAACCGGCGGGGTTGTCGCCTTCCAGTTTGGCCCACACTTCGGCTTGAGTGTGCGCAGTCACACGTTGCAGGCGTACCAACGGGGTGTTGCCGATGCAGTCGGCCAAGGTTTGAATGTGTTGTGTCATGATGATTTTTGGGGGAAGTTTAGTGAGTGGCGCCATCATAACAGAATCTGTTGTTCAAAATGAAAATGCCTGTCTGAACGCGTTGGTTTTCAGACAGGCATACTGATTTTTTGTTTTTACTCAACCGGAATACTACCGCCCAAGGCCGCAATCAAGTTCACGCTGGCGCTGTATTGGCTGCTTTTCACATTCCACAGACTGCTCTCGGCACTCAAGCGGCTGCTGCGGGCGGTGAGCACTTGCAGATAGCTGGCCACCCCGGCTTTGTATTGGTTCATCATCATGGTTTCCGCTTTTTTCGCCGATTCCAGTGCCTCGCTTTGGTAGCGTACCTGTTCGGCCAATTGGCGTTGCGCCGCCAGATTGTCTTCCACTTCCTGAAACGCAGTAATCACGGTTTTGCGGTAAGCGGCCACGGCGGCATCGTAATCCGCCCGCGCCTGGCCGGTCGCGGCACGGCGGCGACCGCCGTCAAACACAGTTGCCGCCAGTTGCGGGCCGACCGACCACACCAGATTCGGCAAACTCAATAAATCGGCAAAACTGCTGCCGCGTGTACCGATGCTGCCGCCCAAAGTGAGCGACGGATAATAAGCGGCTTGGGCAACGCCGATTCTGGCATTGGCTGCCGCCACTTGGCGTTCTGCTTCGGCTATATCCGGTCGCCGTTGCAACACATCGGAAGGCAAACCGGCGGGAATTTGCGGCAGGCGAACATCAGATTCCCGGCGGCTGAGTGAAAACGCAGCGGGCGGTTCACCCAATGCGGCGGCAATCGCGTGTTCCAACTGCGCGCGGCTCAACTGCAAAGCTGCCTGCTGCGCCTGCAAACTTTTCAACTGGCTGTTGGCCTGTTCCACCGTGCTCTGCGCCGTGATGCCGGCACGGTATTGGTTTTGCGTTAAACGCAGAAATTGCTGGGTATCGTTGATGTTCTGCTGCAAGGCGGCCAATTGGCGGTCGGCCACCGTCAGTTTCAGATAGGCATCCGCCAATTGCGCCTGCGCCGCCAGCTTGGTGGCCGCCAAAGCCGCCGCCGAAGCTTCGGCAGAAGCGCGCCCTGCTTCGGTTTGGCGGCGCACGCTGCCCCATAAATCAAGCAACCAGGATGCGTTTAAGCCTGCCGCATCGGCTGTGGAATAAACCGCCTCGCCATTGCTGTTGGCGCGGCTGCGGCTGTGCGAAGCGTTTGCGCCCAAAGTCGGAAACAGCCCTGCTTCGGCTTGGCGCAACGCGGTCGCCGCCGAACGATATTGCGCTTCCGCTTGCGCAATGCCGAGGCTTTGCCGATTGAGTTTATCCATCAAATCATTCAGTTGCGCATCGCCGTATGCCGTCCACCAAGGCGAGCCGTCCGCCGCTTTCACTTGCGCCGGCTGCCACATCGCCCCACCCGCCGGCGCTTGCTTAAACGCTTCTGGTACGTTTAGTTGCGGCGGCTGATAGTCCGGCCCCACCGTGCAAGCGGCGAGCAGTGATGCCAGCACAACGGCGGCAGGCAAGCGGGTAAACAATACATTCATGGCGGCAAACTTTCTTCAATCATGCGAAACGGCGTTGATGGTTACATAAATTGCTGCCAAGCTCAACCGGCAAATAAGATGGTAAAGATTCAGCGCCGCTATATAACCAAAACGAATGTGATTACAAGCAATGATTCT
>CALFOA010000303.1 GCA_937919795.1 uncultured Neisseria sp. | reverse complement strand
GGACTACTTCGCCTGCGGCAAGCTGGACGTGGACACTGCCGCCAGCGTCGTGGGCGGCATTGCCCGGGGTTGCGAACTGGCCGGCTGCGCCCTGATCGGCGGCGAAACCGCCGAAATGCCCGGCATGTATCCCGAAGGCGAATACGATTTGGCCGGTTTCGCCGTCGGCGTAGTCGAAAAAGACCAAGTGATTAACGGCCGCAGCATTGTGGCGGGCGACGTGGTGTTGGGTTTGGCTTCCAACGGCGCGCATTCCAACGGCTATTCTTTGGTACGCAAAATCCTGGCGCGCGACAATCCCGATTTGGATGCACCGTTCGACGGCGACAAAACCCTGCGCCAAGCCATCATCGCGCCGACCCGTTTGTATGTAAAACCGATTTTGGCGGCGCTGAAACAATTCACCATCAAAGGCATGGCACACATCACCGGCGGCGGCATCACCGAAAACGTACCGCGCGTATTGCCGGAAAACACCGTGGCGCAAATCGATGCCAAAGCGTGGGAGTTGCCCAAGCTGTTTCAATGGTTGCAACAGGCCGGTAATGTAGAAGCTCAGGAAATGTACCGCACCTTCAACTGCGGCATCGGCATGGTGGTGATTGTGGCCAAAGATGACGCCGACGCGGTGCAAAAATTCTTGGCCGAGCAAGGCGAAACCGTTTACCGTTTGGGTGAAATCCGCGCGCGCGAAGGCGACGAGCATCAAACGCAAGTTGCTTAAACCCAGCTGTTTTGCCATCAAGAATGCCTGTCTGAAAAATATCATGATTGTTTTCAGACAGGCATTTATAGTCTAATCAATCCATACCGATTTCCAGTAAAACCTAAATCATGCCACGCTCTGCCGCCCCGTTCGACCCGCTGCGCGTACCGATACACGGTACCAACCTGATTGAAGCCTCTGCCGGTACCGGCAAAACCTGGGGCATCGCCGCGCTGTTTACCCGCCTGGTGTTACTGGAACAACTGCCGGTTGAGCAAATCTTGGTAGTTACCTTTACCAACGCCGCCACCTCAGAACTCAAAAACCGCCTGCGCGAGCGCTTGGAAGAAGCTTTAGACAGCCTGACCGGCCGACCGGAAGCAGCCGACGATTTCCTGCAACAGTTAATCACCGAAGCCGAACAAAAAGAACCGCGCGAGCGCTTGGTTTTGCGTTTAAAAACCGCCCTCTCCCAATTCGATTCCGCCGCGATTTATACCATCCACGGCTTCTGCCAGCGCCTGCTGCGCGATTACGCTTTCTATTGCCAAGCGCCGTTCGACACCGAACTTTCCGACCAAAGTGATTCACAACTGCGCACCGCCGCCGAAGACTTCTGGCGCCGCCGTGTGTCACACGACGCGCAAACCGCGCAACTGGTGTTCAAGCATAAACAAACCCCACAAAAAATGCTGGATGCCGTGCGCAGTTATCTCAACCGCCCGCTGCTGAATTGGCGCAGACCGCCTTCAGACAGCCTTACTCAAGCCCAGCAAAATTTGCGGCAGCAATGGCAGGCGGTGTGCGACAGCTTGGATGAAATCGAGCAGACCTTTTGGCGGATTCATCCGAGTTTGAGTGGTACTTCTTTCAGGCTTTCCACCTATCAAAACAAATTTGCCGGTTTGCGCGAAGCGCTGCCTCCTGCCGATTATCCGCCGTCGCACCTTCAAAATCTGCTGCGCGACAGCAAGATCGGAAGAGCACACGTCTGAACTCCAGTCAC
>CALFOA010000302.1 GCA_937919795.1 uncultured Neisseria sp. | reverse complement strand
TGAGAGCATAAGAAACTTTGCTGAAACCCACTCTTCTTTTTTTACCCCCCTTTTCGATCACCACTACCGATAAAAAATCAAATTGCCCGCCAAAATTGGCATCTCCGGGCAACCCCGGTTTCTGAACATCGGGATAAATGCGGATACGGGCACGCCCGCTGGCATCAGGTGCCTGAAGCGCTGCCTGCACCGCTTTCGCATCAGGCGGTGTTCGATACACCCGCGGAACGATTTTTTGAACGGTTGTACAAGCAGTCAATAATGACAATATCGCTAATCCAATCAAGGTATGCTTTACCGTAGCGGGGCGACAGAATACGTTCATTCTATTTCTCCAAATCCGTTTTCAATTCAGATAGATTTTTAACGCGTCGCCAAATATTCGGCCAAACCGCGTTCGCGCAACACGCAGCTCGGGCATTCGCCACAGCCGCCTGCTATGCCGAGGTAGCAGGTGTGGGTGTGCTCGCGAATATAGTCGAGATAGCCCAACTGGTCGGCCAGCGCCCAGGTTTGCGCTTTGGTGAGATACATCAGCGGAGTGTGGATTTGGAAAGCATAATCCATCGCCAGATTGAGGGTAACGTTCATTGATTTTACAAACACGTCGCGGCAATCCGGATAGCCGGAAAAATCGGTTTCGCACACGCCCACGATGATGTGGCGGATCTGTTGGCTTTTGGCGTAAATAGCGGCGTAGAGCAAAAACAAGGCATTGCGGCCGTCTACAAAGGTATTGGGCACGCCGTTTTCTGAGTTTTCAATGGCGGCTTGGCCGTCCATCAGCGCATTATGGGTGATCTGCTGCATCAGGCTCAAATCGAGCACGGTTTGCGGGATGTTGAAATCTTGGGCGATTTGGCGCGCGCGTTCCAACTCTATGGCATGGCGCTGGCCGTATTGAAAGGTGATGGCGGCGACGTTTTCGCGGCCGTATTGCTGAATCGCCTGAATCAGGCAGGTGGTGGAATCTTGGCCGCCTGAAAAGATGACCAAGGCTTTCTCGTTTGACATGGTGGTTCCTAGTTTTGTTATCGCGGGATGGATTGCGAACCGCGTGAAGGGGCGGATTATACAGGATTTATACTGTTCGGGTACCCAATGCCTGTCTGAAAGGTTAAAAGCACTTACTATCTTGTTTACATAAAATACACAGCCAATACCTTTCGTTAAAATAATCAGTTAATTAATCAAACAGCTCTTGTCAATATTGTAAATTCATGTAAGAATCCGTCTAATAAGCCATTATCAAAACACATTACAACGTCCGGGCTACTTCTTATGACCAACACCACTTCGGGGGCTGCCAACCATCCTTCGCGTTTGCAGCGCTTTATCCGCTGGCTGAGCCAAAACGATCGCATGTCGCCGCAGCAATTAATCTGGCTGGACATGATTTTCTCCGCTTGCGGCGCCTATTTGCTGGTACACAGCCAAGAAAGTATCGCCCTGATCGGTTGCGCCGTTTTTGTCCAATTGCGCTTATTCTGCAATTTGTTGGAAAACGGCATCCGCAGCGAAAAGCGCTTGTTTTCCCCTCGTTCGGATATCTGGCGCCATTTAACCGACCGCTTTTGCGACAGCGTGTTAATCGTGGCACTCGGTTACGCCATCGATTACATTTGGGCGGGTTGGCTGGCGGCGTTCATCACCCTTCTTTCCTCTTATGCTCGCGTACTGCTGGGCTATTCGGGTTTTGCCGACAGCAGCAACCGCCTGCACGATACCTACCCGCGCCTGCTGTTGCTCACCGCCACCTGCATATTGGGCGCCGTCGAAAACCATTATATGCACACCAGCTTCCTGCTTGCGATGGCGTTGGCACTGATTAGCCTCGACAGCTTGTGGACGTTCTTGCGCCGTATCTGCCATTTATTGAAGTCTTTGCCGAGCTAAAGTAAATAAACCATTCACCCCGGCCGTATGCCTGTCTGAAAAAACAAGCATACGGCCGCATTCGTTTTCCGTTAAAATACCTTCCCTTTGATTTTCCACTATTTTGAGCATTCCCATGTTAGTTCTCGGCATCGAATCTTCCTGCGACGAAACCGGTATCGCGCTGTACGACACCGCACGCGGTTTGGTCGGCAACCAGTTGCATACCCAGATGGCCATGCACGCCGAATACGGCGGCGTGGTGCCTGAGCTGGCCAGCCGCGACCACATCCGCCGCTTGGTTCCGCTTACCGAAGCCTGTCTGAAAGAAGCCGGTATCGGCTACGGCGACATCGATGCCATCGCCTTCACTCAAGGCCCCGGCTTGGGCGGCGCGCTGCTGGCCGGTTCCAGCTATGCCAACGCTCTGGCGTTTGCGTTGGGCAAACCGGTGGTGCCGGTGCATCATTTGGAAGGCCATCTGCTCTCGCCGCTATTGGCCGACGAACAGCCCGAGTTTCCCTTTGTTGCGCTGCTGGTTTCCGGCGGCCACACCCAATTAATGGCGGTGCGCGGCATCGGCGACTACACCCTGCTCGGCGAAAGTGTGGACGACGCCGCCGGTGAAGCTTTCGACAAAACCGCCAAACTGCTCGGCCTGCCCTATCCGGGCGGTGCGCGTTTATCCGAACTCGCCAAACTGGGCCGCCCCGACGCCTTCACCTTCCCGCGCCCGATGCTGCACTCGCAAGACTTGCAAATGAGCTTTTCCGGCCTGAAAACTTCAGTGCTCACCGCCGTGCAAAAAGAGCACGAAGCCCACGGAGAATTATCCGAACAAACCCGCAACGATATTTGCCGTGCATTTCAAGATGCGGTGGTTGAGGTACTCTGCGCCAAAGCCGCCAAAGCCTTGCAGCAAACCGGTTTCCGCACCTTGGTGGTGGCCGGCGGTGTCGGTGCCAACTGGAAACTGCGCGAAAACCTGACCAAGCTCACCCTGCGCAGCCAGCCGCGCGCCCAGCCAGAAGCGGTAAAAGTCTATTTCCCGCCGCTACCGCTGTGTACCGATAACGGCGCGATGATCGCCTTCGCCGGTGCCATGCGCTTGGCCGATGCGCAAAGCGCCGGTGCGTTTAACGTGCGCCCGCGCTGGCCGTTGACCGAAATTGTGCGTTCGCCGGAATCCGCAGCCAATTAAATATCAAACAAATGCCCAAAACAAAAATGCCTGTCTGAAAAAGTTTTTCAGACAGGCATTAAGCATTTAAATGCTTATTCTTTAATCAAACGTTTAGACAACTCTTCCAAAGGCACGCCTTTGGTTTCCGGCATCATAAACTTCACAAACAGCAATTGCAGCACCATCATGCCGGTGAAGATCATAAATACCGAGCTTGCGCCGATGGTGTCGAACAAAAACGGAATCATCGCCGGAATCCCCGCCGCCAATACCCAGTGGGTACTGCTGCCCAAAGCCTGACCTTGCGCACGCAAGTGGCTGGGGAAGATTTCCGAAATAAACACCCAAATCACCGCACCCTGGCCAATGGCATGCGCCGCGATAAACAAGAAGAACAACAATGGCACCACGATACCGCCCCACTGTTGCAAGAAGGCCATCGAAATCAAACCGAGCGAAATGATGTAGCCAAACGAACAAATATACATCAAGGTACGGCGGCCCAATTTATCAATCAACAGCAAGCCGAGCAAAGTGAAAATCAGGTTCACCACACCCACGCCCACGCTGCTGAGCAACGCCGCATTCTGGCCGAGGCCGGCAATTTCAAAAATCCGCGGCGCATAGTACAGAAAGGCATTGATGCCGGAGAACTGGTTGAAAAACGCAATCAACACCGCTAGCCATACCAATAAACGGTATTTACCCAACCAAATGCTCTCGCTGCTGTGGCTGGTATCTTCCTTGCCCGCTTCAATCAAATCGTTCACATCACGGGTCGGATCGATTTGGCGCAACACCTCACGCGCCTCGTCGTAGCGGCCTTTCATCATCAGCCAGCGCGGCGACATCGGTACCGTCATCACCATCAGGGTATAAATAAATGCCGGCAGCGCTTCGATACCGATCATCCAGCGCCAAGCCGATTCGCCAAAGCCCGCATTGGCAAACAAGAAATTAGACAAAAAGGCCACCAAAATACCGAATACGATGTTGAACTGATACATCGCCACCAAACGACCACGGCGATCCGCCGGCGCAATTTCGGAAACATAAGCCGGTGCCGCGATGGTAGAAGCCCCCACGCCCAAGCCACCGATAAAGCGGAAGAAAGCAAACGACCACGGATCAGAAACCAGCGCGGAGCCCACCGCCGATACGGTATACAGCACACCAATAATAATCAGCGTTTTCTTACGCCCCAAACTGTCGGTCGGCCAACTGCCGAAAATAGCGCCAATCACCGTGCCCCACAGCGCGGAAGACATCACCACCACGCCGTGAAACAAACTGGCACTGCCAAACAGCGTATAGTGCCCCCACATTTCAGAAAGCGATTTTTCCGCACCGGAAATCACCACCGTATCGAAGCCGAATAAAAACCCGGCCAGCGCGACCGTAATCGACCAAAACAGAATTTTAGATTGATTCATGATGAAGCGACCTTATCGTTCGTTGAGATAAGCCGACACAGACATACCCCGTCGGCTAAAAAACCGAGTAGACGTCTTACGATTGTAGGTGCTTGAAGAGAGCGGCGGTATCACACTCAGATGAGACAACGGTGGCCGACGCATTGAATAAATACCGGTTGTGGCCGGTTTATTATGCCGAGAAATAAAGCAACAAGCTTACTTCCCATTTGTACAACCTCTACATTATTCTAAAATTCCCAACATTTTTTCACAAAATGAGACGGTCGGGCTGCTTAGCAGATACACGGTGCTTATTGCCTGCCAAATCATGTTGTGTAACGGCTATTCCCTTTCAATGCCTGTCTGGAACCGAGCAAAGCGAGTTTCTGCGGAGCTAAAACTGCGCGCTATAAAAACACCTAACGCTTATGGTAAAATAACCAGCTTCGTGCAGCAGCCGCTGCCACACCGTTACAACCAATTGAACTCTCTAAGGAAATCACATGGCCGGCCATAGTAAATGGGCGAACATCCAGCATAAAAAAGCCCGAGTCGATGCCAAACGCGGCAAAATCTTCACCCGTCTGATTAAAGAAATCACCGTTGCTGCCCGCTTGGGCGGCGGTGATCCCGCTTCCAACCCGCGCCTGCGCTTGGCGATGGATAAAGCTTGGGATGCCAATATGCCCAAAGACAACGTGCAACGCGCCATCGATAAAGGCACCGGCAACTTGGAAGGTGCGGACTACATCGAATTGCGCTACGAAGGCTACGGCATCGGTGGAGCCGCGCTGATGGTCGACTGCATGACCGACAACAAAACTCGCACCGTCGCCGATGTGCGCCACGCCTTTAATAAGCACGGCGGCAACCTCGGCACCGACGGCTGCGTAGCCTTCAACTTCGAGCACCAAGGCTATTTGGTGTACACCGAAGCCGATGAAGATGCTTTGATGGAAGCGGCTTTGGAAGCCGGTGCCGAAGATGTGGTGGTAGACGACGAAGGCATCATCGAAGTGATTACCGCGCCGGCCGATTGGGCGGGCGTAAAAGCGGCGCTGGAAGCCGCCGGTTTTCAATCGGCAGACGGCGATGTGACCATGCGTGCGCAAAACGAAACCGTATTGAGCGGCGATGATGCGGTTAAAATGCAGAAACTGATTGATGCGCTGGAAGATTTGGACGACGTGCAAAACGTGTATACTTCAGCAGTGCTTGAGTTCGCCGAATAAACCCTTATAGCGAAAGCACTAAAAAACTGATACGGCGTTATCTCGCTTTGTCGTACTAACTGT
>CALFOA010000301.1 GCA_937919795.1 uncultured Neisseria sp. | reverse complement strand
CTTGTTGAAGATGCTGCGGGATCACCCTTTGGAGTAAATTTGCTTCCTAAGCCCCTTACTTATAAGTATCCACATTCAATAATACAGGCAAAAAAACAGCCGGCAAACCTTTCACCGGCAAGTATCGCTGCTTGAAACGCATACTAAAAACCCGCATAATCAGAAGTTCTATACGCAATTGATATATACAAAGGACTAACACATGGCATCTCAACTGGCAAACGCCATCCGTTTTCTTTCGGCCGATGCGGTACAGCAAGCCAACTCCGGCCACCCGGGCGCACCGATGGGCATGGCCGATATGGCAGAAGTATTGTGGCGCGGCTTTCTGAAGCACAATCCGGCCAATCCGAAGTTTTACAATCGCGATCGTTTCGTACTCTCCAACGGCCATGCTTCCATGTTGTTGTACAGCCTGTTGCATTTGAGTGGCTATGATGTCAGCATTAATGACCTGAAAAACTTCAGACAGTTCCACAGCAAAACTCCCGGCCACCCCGAATACGGCTACACCGACGGTGTGGAAACCACCACCGGCCCATTGGGACAAGGTATTGCCAATGCTGTGGGCATGGCGTTGGCCGAAAAACTGCTGGCTGCCGAATTCAATAAAGACGGCCTGAACATTGTCGATCACCACACCTATGTATTCCTCGGCGACGGCTGCCTGATGGAAGGCGTTTCCCACGAAGCCTGCTCTTTGGCCGGCACCTTGGGCTTGGGCAAACTGGTGGTACTGTATGACGACAACAATATTTCCATCGACGGCAAAGTAGACGGCTGGTTTACCGAAAACATCCCGCAGCGTTTCGAAAGCTACGGCTGGCACGTGGTAGCCAATGTAGACGGCCATAATGCCGATGCCATCCGCGCCGCCATTGAAGCGGCTCGCGCCGAAACCGGTAAGCCTTCGATTATCTGTTGCAAAACTTTAATCGGTAAAGGTGCGGCCAGCAAAGAAGGCAGCCACAAAACCCACGGCGCTCCGTTGGGTGCGGAAGAAATCGAAGCCACCCGCAAACATCTGGGCTGGAATTATGGCCCGTTTGAAGTGCCGCAAGAAGTGTACGAGGCTTGGAACGCAGCCGAAGCCGGTGCCAAACTGGAAAGCGAATGGAACGCCCTGTTCGCTCAATATCAGGCCAAATTCCCGGCTGAAGCGGCCGAGTTTGTACGCCGTATGGACGGTAAACTGCCTGCCGGTTTCGACGAGCACGTAGCGGCCGAGCTGAAAGCGATTTGTGAGAAACAAGAAAAAATCGCCACCCGCAAAGCCAGCCAAAACAGCATCGAAGCCTTGGCTAAAGTGTTCCCAGAATTTGTCGGCGGTTCGGCTGATTTAACGCCTTCCAACCTTACCGACTGGTCGGCCAGTGTATCGGTTACCCGCAACAGCGGCGGCAACTACCTGCACTACGGCGTGCGCGAATTCGGTATGTCGGCCATCATGAACGGCTTGGCGCTGCACGGCGGCGTAAAACCATTCGGCGCGACCTTCCTGATGTTCTCCGAATACGCCCGCAACGCATTGCGCATGGCCTCGCTGATGAAAATCAACCCGATTTTTGTCTATACCCACGATTCCATCGGTTTGGGCGAAGACGGCCCTACCCACCAGCCGGTCGAGCAAACCGCTTCTCTGCGCCTGATTCCCAACATGGCCGTTTGGCGCCCGTGCGACACCGCCGAATCATTGGTGGCTTGGGCGGAAGCGGCAAAAGCGGCAGACCATCCGTCTTGCCTGATTTTCAGCCGCCAAAACCTACCGTTTGTGGAACGCAGCGAACAGCAACTGGCCGATATCCAACGCGGTGCTTATGTATTGAGCGCAGCGGAAGGTAACGCGCAGGCGGTGATTATCGCCACCGGCTCGGAAGTAGCCTTGGCGCTGGAAGCTCAAGCGGAATTGGCGAAACAAGGGGTAGCGGTGAACGTGGTTTCCATGCCGTCTACCAATGTGTTCGACAAGCAAGACGCCGCCTACCAAAACAGCGTGCTGCCGCAAGACCTGCCACGCGTGGCGGTAGAAGCCGGTGTTACCGACGGCTGGTACAAATATGTCGGCTTGAACGGCAAAGTAGTCGGCCTCGACCGCTTTGGTGAATCAGCGCCAGCTGAAGAATTGTTTGAGTTCTTCGGCATTACCACCGCCAATGTGGTCGCCGCTGTGAAAAGCGTGCTGTAACTTGGTTTAAGCAAACGCCCCGCTCTCGAAGATTGAGCGGGGCGTTTGGTATGGAAGAATGCCTGTCTGAAAACGAGCTTAATAAGTTTTAGCTGCGCAGAAACTCGCAAGCTCGTTTTCAGACAGGCATTATCAAAGTCCTACCAAGTTTCTATAACCAAATAAATTACTCAATCAAAATATCGTCATACTCGGGCTTGCCCCGAGTATGACGAAGCTAGTTATTTCTTACAACTAATCATCTTTCAAACGCTTTTTCACCGTATTAAACAAGCCGCGCAGAATATCAATGTCTTCCGTTTCGGTATTAGCACGAGAAAACAGGCTGCGCATCCGGCGCACGATGCGCTCGCCGTTGCGGCGGTTGAAAAAATTCACATCGTTCATCAAGCTTTCTAAATGGTTCACCAAGCCATCAATTTGCTGGTGGGTGGCCGGATGGGTTTCAGCCGTCAGATAGTCCATCGGCACATCGACCTGGCTGAACAATTCGTAGCACACCACCTGCACCGCCTGCGCCAAATTCAGCGAGAAATAATCCGGGTTGCCGTTGATGGTCATCAAACGGTTGCAGCTTTGCACTTCTTCTATGCTCAAACCAAAGGTTTCATTGCCGAACACCAGCGCCACCTGCTGCCCTGCCCGTGCAGCTTGTAACAATTCGGGCACGAGTTCGCGCGGGGTTTGCAGCGGTGAAGTCAGCTCGCGCTTGCGGCTGGTAAGCGCGCAGCTCAAAGTGGTATCGGCCAGCGCTTCGGGCAAGGTAGCGACTATCCGCGCCCGCTCCAACACATCAGCGGCGCCGGAAGCCAGAATAAAACTTTCTTCCGGTAGCTTAAATGCCGCGGGATTTTCGGCATCAAATAGCGGCGGCTCGGCCGTCATCGGCGTAACCATTAAATTGGGCGACACCAAGGTTAAGCGCTGTAAGCCCATGGTTTTCATTGCGCGGGCGGCGGCACCGATATTGGCCGGATGGCTGGTGCGGGTGAGCACGATGTGGATGTTGTCGAGAAAATCGGGAAGCTGGGGTTTGTTCATATTGCTGGCTGTCTTTATTGGCGCCCAAAGAGTATAATGAGCGGCTATTGTTCTTTGAAAAAAAGTAATCGTTTATCTGCTGGCCGCTATTGTACCCGCCGGCTTGCCTATTTTGTACTGGAAATCCCCATGAATCCTATTCTGAATACCGCCCTCAAAGCCGCCCGCCGTGCCGGCGACATGATGGTGCGCGCCTCCGGCAATCTTTCTTCTTTAAAAATCAACAGCAAAGCATTTAACGATTTCGTTTCCGACGTCGATCGCGAATCGGAAAACATCATCCTGCAAGTGCTGCAAGAAGCTTATCCGCACCACAAAATCACCACTGAAGAGAGCGGCAGCCACGGCAGCGAGAAAGCCGAATACGAGTGGATCATCGATCCTTTAGACGGCACCACCAATTATCTGCACGGCCATCCCCAATACGCAATTTCTATGGCGTTGCTGCACAAAGGCGTGCTGCAGGAAGCCTTGATTTACGCGCCCGAGCGCAATGATTTATACATGGCCTCACGCGGCCAGGGCGCTTTGTTGAACGACCGCCGCATCCGCGCTTCTTCCCGCATCGAACTCAACCAATGCTTAATCGGCACCGGCTTTCCGGTGGTCGACCAAAGCATGATGGATACTTATTTGGCGATTTTGCGCGACCTGTTGGCACGCACCGCCGGTGGCCGCCGCGAAGGTGCCGCTGCGCTGGATTTGTGCGCCGTGGCCTGCGGCCGTTTCGACGGTTTCTTTGAATTCAACCTAAAACCGTGGGACATCGCCGCCGGTGCGCTGATTGCCAGCGAAGCCGGTGCCATCGTGACCGATATGCAGGGCGAGCAAGGCTGGTTGGAAAGCGGCAACATTGTTTGCGCCAACCCGAAAGTGCTGGCACAAATGCTGCACATTATTCAGAAACACCTGCCTGCCGCTTGATTCTCAGCTGAGATTCAGTTGAGTATAGTGAAGTTCATAATGAACTGATACAAGGCGGCAAGCCGCAGGCAGTACAGTTAGTACGACTAGGCGAGCCAACGCCGTAGCAGATCATTAGGAATTTCACTTATGACCGCCGTTGCGACAACCCTCGACGCTTACATCCTCACCGGCCAAAGCCTGGCCGGCGGTGTCGCAGAGGCTGTTAGCACGGCGGTTGTTCCGTTCAGACAGGCATGGATGTTGGCGGGTGGCCCAATCTTTCGTACCGATTCGCCCTTAAACGGCACACTGGTACCGCTGGCGGAAAACCGGGTAGAGACCTTGTGCTCCGCTTTTGCCGAACAACGCTTGGCCGATAACGGCCGCCCTTTGGTCATCATCGGCGCGGCTGCCGGCGGCAAAGCTTATCACGGGTTGAAAAAAGACGGTGAAAGCGGCGTTTACCAGCATATTCTGGAACAAATCCGCCTGCTGGAAGGCAGCGGCCACACCATCCGCTATCGTGCACTGCTGATTGTACACGGCGAAACCGACGGTTATCTGGGTACCGCCGATTACGAGCACAAACTGGCGCAATGGCGACATGATTTTGAACACGACATCGCGCAGATCAGCGGCCGCCCGCAAAACCTACCGCTGTTTACCTGCCAAACCGCCAGCGCCGCCGGCTATGCCTGCGCCGCGCCGAACCGTCATCAATTCACCACCCCGTTTGCCCAATTACGCGCCGGTTTGCAGCCGATGACCACTTTGGTCTGCCCAAAATACGCCTTCGATTATCTCGACCACGCCCACCCCGATGCCGCCCTCGGCGGCAAAGCCGCTGCCGAATGAAAAAACCGCCCCCTCGACCGCGCCGGTGGCCAAGCCCACGACGCCGGATCTGGGCGCGACGCGGACGGCGGC
>CALFOA010000300.1 GCA_937919795.1 uncultured Neisseria sp. | reverse complement strand
GATAACCGCCAGCATTCAAAAAGGTGGAGTATGCTCGTGCACCGTTGGTTGCTGCTTCTTCCGGCGTTTTACCGTATACCACCAAAGCACAATGATAATCGCCGAACATCATTTCACCGGCAGCCAGTTTGCCCAAGCCGTCACGCAGCTCGTCCATTTGACCTTTGGCCAAATCACCGGCGGATTCAAGATTGTTTAATTGCTTTTTGATGTTCTCCTTCATTTTGTGCGGATTGACGAAAATCAGGCTTTGCGTCAGGGTAAATTCACAAGGTAAAGTCAAAACATCGCTGAAAATCTTGGGTTTGCTCAAACCAAAGTCTTTCAGGTCAAACATCTGGGCAAACTTGATGGAACCGTCTTGTGAGCGTACTTCGCTAACATCAGTGCCGAAGTGCAGGTTGGCACCACCAATCATCTGATAAGCATCAACGGTAGACAACGGAATCGGTTCTTTCTTACCGTTAATCAAGCTGCCGAAAAATTCATAAACTTCGGAAAAGGGAATGCCGTTCTGGTTTTGGTAGGCAGTCAACAGATAGGGATCGTAAGCATCGAGTGAACGCATCATAATCTGAATTTGCTCTTCCGCTTCTTTAATACCGGCATCAATGTTGTCGGTTTTAATCAGCACCGTAATGTGATAAACATTTTCAAAATAATCCTCATTTTGAAAGCGTTTCAGGTACTTTTCGGCAAATTTCTGGCAGAAAACGGAATCAAACTCATATTTCCGGTCGAAGTTAATTTTCTGCCGTTGTAACGTCCCCCAGATAGCCAGCCGGTTGCCCAAGGTTTTACCCATACCGGCGAGCAGAGTTCTGAGTGACACAAATTGGGCAAATAAATGCTTGTCGTCCACCCCGTCAAACGGGATACCGCTCATGCGAATCACAAAAGCAAGATACCCGTCTTTGTAGCGGACAATATTATTGGTGACGTGTTGGCAGATTTTCGGTAGAAAATCTGATTGAGCCGGTTGTTTTTCTAGAGCCTTGCTCAAAAAATCGCTGATAATCACTTAGCTGTCTCCCAAATTTAGTCGCAAGAATGGTGTTAGTACCACCAAACATTTTTGAGTTTTTCTTCCTCAAAAACCATTTCAATTCGTACATATAGATACGGATGGCTTGGTCGTCGTTGGCACAAATCGTGCGAAAAAACATAATGAACGGTAAAGGCAGAGCCAGAAAAAACAATGCCGATCCTTCAAGGATCGGCAAAGTCATCATAGCTGCCATCGTACCGACAAAACCACACACAGCGAGAGCGGGCAGGGGGACACCCATCACCATTGCCTGCCGCGCCATACCGTTAAAGGTTGGCTGTTCTGTTTCGATATTCTCGGTCATTTGGCACCCTTTATTAAGAGAAGGTCATTGAACCGCCTTTAGTCCACAAGTATGTTACGAATGCGATACTTGCCGCTGCACCGATAACCCACAAACAAGTAATCAGAATATCACCCCATTGCTTGCGGTGTTGTGCGCCTTCAAAGCATTGCCAGAGCACGACAATACCCGCCACAACACCTACAATGGTATAAATACCGGTGCGGATGGTAGTGGCCATGTTGCTTACATCATCAAACCCGGCAGCCATTGCGCCTTGACTCGCTACGGCGAGCGCTGTTGCGAGCAAGGCATTTTTTGCCAGTGATGCTTTTTGAGATGCAGTTGAGATTTTCATATTGATTTCCTTTCAGAGAAAACAAAAAAAGCCGCACGAAGGCGGCAGACACAAAAAAAACCGGCACTAGGCCGGGTCATAATTGCTGGGTAGCAAATTAAAATTCTTGGAACACATCCCACGCTGCGTATTGTTTCGGCGGTGGGGAGTTGGTTGATGCTCTTAAAGCGACGGCTTGGGCAGGGGTTGTATTGTTTGAACGTGAAGCAGCCACCTTAACCAAACCACTCTTTGCAGCATAAGCAGGGTTGCCGCTCAGTTGGGCATAGCGGTTACGTACAAAGCGAACATAATTCTGAGTCTCACGATAAGGGGGAATGCCCTTATACTTGTCTACCGCCCCCTCACCGGCGTTATAACCGGCCAAAATGTGATCGAGGTTGCCGTTAAAACGCTTATTTAGAAATCCCAAATAGCGGGTACCGGCAATAATGTTTTGTTCCGGGTTGTAGAGGTTTTTAGGGGACACCCCCATACGCGCGGCGGTGGGCGGAATGACCTGTAAAAGACCTTGGGCATTTTTGTGAGAGCGTGCCAGACGATTACCACCGCTTTCGCGAGTCATTACCGCCCATACAAGGTTTGGATCCAATCCTTGAGCGGCAGAGTGTTTTTCGACCAGCTCTTTGTATTGCGGATACGGTGCGGCGGTGGCTGCCGCCACTGACGCAAGCAGCGCCAAAGCCAGAATCGGTTTTTTTACCATTAAAAATCCTTTGTCGAGTTAAAAAAAAACGAAAACTTAAACTTGCTGAATAACAGCAGACTTAAGTTTTCGTTCTTTATCAGTGTGCCAAAATTGTGCCAGAAAGTTGTCAATTTTGACTGTATTTGACTGAAGTTGCAGGCTTCACTTTTATTTTAAATCAACAGCTTATCTTTCACTTTTTAGACTCATAATCCCTTGGTCGTGGGTTCGAAACCCACCGGACCCACCAAATAAATCAACACACTAAGCCGCAATTCATTGCGGCTTAGTGTGTTTTTATCGGGTACGCTGAGGTTAAGTAAGCGTTGCGAAAACGAGGGCTTCAAGTGTTGATCACACAGCCCAATCATTGAAAATTCTGAAAATGAAACATAATAAAAAACCACCTGAATGATTTCAGGTGGTTTTCAGCATTTATGGAAGAAAAATTATTTGCTTTGGTTACCAGCCTCTTTGGCTTCTTCCGCTTTTTCTTCTGCAGCTTCTTTAGCCTCTTCGGCTTTATCTTCAGCATCTGATTGGGCTGCCTCTGCTGCTGAGTTTTTCTCAGCTTCTGTTAACGCTTGGCAAGCAGCTTTCAATTGATCGCCTTTGATTTGAGCCATGCTTTGTTTCCATGTGGTTAACTGGGTCGTCAGCGCTTCTTTTTCTTCGGGAGTAGCAGCGCTATCAATTTGTTTTTGTAAGTTAGCAGCATATTCTTTACATGCCGGCTCGCTCTCAGCGGTAGGGCTACCACAAGCAGAAAGGAATAAAGCAGTTAAAGTCAGGGCGAAGAGAGATTTTTTCATGTTAGATGCTTCCTTAATTGAAGAGATAAAGTTTGTAATGTAATTATAGGTTGAGTTTTTTTATATAAAAAAGTTCCTGAAGTGATAACAAGTTTTGTTTGTATGACTATTTCAGACAGGCATAGGCCTGTCTGAAAAACATTCGTAAACTACTATAGCGGAAAAGTTTATTTCGCTTTCTGTGACCGCTTTGGCGGTTTATAAGGTCGTTCATTTTGAGCAAGGCAAGGTAACAACATGGCGAAAATTAGGTTTTTCGCTATAAAATAGTTTTCTGATGATTTTCACTATATCCATCATTACTGTTTTTAAAATTCGCTGTAATTATTTTATGCTATAGTTTCTGCCATATTCTGTAACCCGCTAAATAATGAATAAGGAGTCACACATGGAATACATCAAAACCCGCGCTGCGGTTGCTTGGGCGCCGAACGAGCCGTTGAAAATTGAAGAGTTAGACTTAATGCCGCCGCAAAAAGGCGAAGTGCTGGTGCGTATTGTCGCCACCGGCGTGTGCCATACCGATGCTTATACTTTGAGTGGACAGGATTCGGAAGGAGTGTTCCCTTGCGTGCTCGGTCATGAAGGAGCGGGCATTGTGGAAGCAGTGGGCGAGGGCGTGACCAGTGTGAAACCGGGTGACCATGTGATTCCGCTTTATACCGCCGAATGCGGCGAGTGCAAATTCTGTAAATCCGGCAAAACCAACCTTTGTTCTTCCGTGCGCGCTACTCAGGGCAAGGGTTTGATGCCGGACGGCACGGTGCGTTTCTTTAAAGACGGCCAGCCGATTTATCATTACATGGGCTGTTCCACCTTTTCGGAATACACCGTGGTGGCCGAAGTGTCGCTGGCCAAAGTTCAGCCGGAAGCCGACTTGAAAGAAATCTGCCTGCTCGGTTGCGGTGTCACCACCGGCATGGGCGCGGTGATGAATACTGCTAAAGTGAAACGCGGCGACACGGTAGCCATTTTCGGCTTGGGCGGCATCGGCTTGGCGGCAATTATCGGCGCGCGCATGAGTGGTGCTTCGCGCATTATCGGTATTGACGTGAACCCGTCTAAATTTGCGATGGCGGAAAAACTGGGCGCCACCGAGTGCATCAATCCGAAAGACTTCGACAAGCCGATTCAGGATGTGATTATCGAGATGACCGACGGCGGCGTGGACTATTCGTTTGAGTGCATCGGCAACGTGGAAGTGATGCGCGCGGCGCTGGAATGCTGCCACAAAGGCTGGGGCGAAAGCGTAATCATCGGCGTGGCGCCGGCCGGTGCGGAAATTTCTACCCGTCCGTTCCAACTGGTGACCGGCCGTGTGTGGCGCGGTTCGGCTTTCGGCGGCGTGAAAGGCCGCAGTGAATTGCCGGGCATCATCCAGCAATACATGAACGGCGAATTTGCTCTGAGCGACTTTATCACCCACACCATGCCGTTGGAAGAAATTAACCATGCCTTTGATTTGATGCACGAAGGTAAATCGATTCGCAGCGTGATTCATTATTGATTGGTGAGTGGTAATATTAAATGCCTGTCTGAAAGCTTGTTTTCAGACAGGCATTTTAGTTTTAGGTGAATAGTCGTATATCCAGCTTTGAAACGGTTACTTAGGGAATGTTGAATTGTTTTTGAAATGATTGAATAAATATTTTCTTTGATATTCATCGTTTCTATCGAAAAAATATACAAAATCATTTAGGAAGTTGTTGATATTAAAATTATATTTGTATTTTACTGTTGCGATTTGACCCTGAAGAAAAAATAGCCTATCAAATATTTCATTTGAATTAGCAAAGTCAACAGCTTTAATTGACGCTAAAAGCTGCTTGATTTCATGTTCGTAATTGTCTAATTTCATTAGAATTTGTCTA
>CALFOA010000299.1 GCA_937919795.1 uncultured Neisseria sp. | reverse complement strand
CGGTCTGATTCCGTAACCCACGCAAGTGGGTTTTTTCAGACGGTCTGACTCAGGCCGTCTGAAAAAACACATTTGACACCTAAAAAAGGAGAAGAATGAGGTACAGCAAAAATAAAGATTTCAATACCTACGTTGCCGGGCTTATCAAATCGGGCGAATGGGCTTTTATACCCAAAGGCAGCACCAAACACGCCTGTATCCGTCATCTTGCCAGCGGAGTCAAATGTCCGGTGCCCGGCAGCCCCAACAGCAATCCGGCCGGACTGCTGAATTTTAAGACCTTGACGCGGCGGATTGCGCGTTAGACCGCCTGAAAACACCGACTGGAATGAAAAGGAGTACTAATTATGGAAAAGCAGCAACCGATTTCAATTTGGCTGGGTATGAGCCACATCGTTGTTTATTGGATTGACGATGCTATGTACACCGAAGCATTTACCAAGCTGGAATATGCCGAAAAACGGATTGAAGAAATCAAAGACACTCAGGGCTATTCTGCCTACGAGCTTTATGCAACCAAGCTTTTAAGAGTAGAAGAACCCGTTAGTGAACGTGCTGTAGAAAATTTACACAGCTGACAGTCTGCCTACTGTCTTGATGCCGCCGTTAAACAGCATCGCACCCATTGATGGGTGTACGGTTTATTCTTCATCAACCCGCCATGCCGGAACCTGACCGGCTGGTTATGGTTCCCATGAACCATTAAAAGGAATCATCTCTATGTCTCAACCCGCATCGCGCCGTTACAGCCTGATATTTGTCATTAATGCCGTCGCCTGGACGGCCTTGCTGACATTTTGGCTGACAATGCGCTTTATCCATTCCACAAACCCCGATGGCAATCCCACCGGGCAGGAACAAATCTGGTTTATGCTCGATGGCATGGATGCCACCATCCATCAGGCAGTCGACAGGAATGCGGCCGCAGACTTGGAACAGTTGTGCCTGAAACGACGGCAATACGCGGCAGGCATGAGTGGCTCGGCCTACAAACCGGAACCGGATGTGTGCAAGCCGTCTGAAAATCAGCCGTAATTTATCAACCCTTTTGTCAACCCTATGGGGATATACCGTCCCCATGGGCATGGTGTATCCCCGTTTTTTTCGGAGACTGACCACCATGGCCAATCAAAACCATCTTATGCACCCCCGGGCTGCCAACAATTATGCCGACAACGGCTATTTCCCTACCGATTCGGCCACTTTGGCCGGTATCGCCAAGCGGCTCGACATCGCCGGCAACCATATCCGTATTTTTGATCCGTGTTGCGGTGCCGGTGATGCTTTGACCTCTATCCACGAGCATCTGAGCAGCTGTGGCAGCGTTTGCCGCAGCTACGGCATTGAGTTGAGCCGCGAGCGTGCCGAACAAGCCGCCGGCCGGCTCGATTACGTTATCCGTGGCGACATTGAGAGCTGCATTCTTCAGTCCAAGCAGGTCGGGCTGTTGTTTCTCAATCCGCCATATGGCTACGCTGCTGCCGACCAGCTCAGCAACAGCCGCACCAAGCGGCTGGAAGAAATATTCTTCAGCTTAACGGTGCCGGCATTGCAGGAAAACGGCATCTTGGTGCTGATTGTGCCGGCGACTGCACTAACGGACACCTTCACTCAGGAAATCGCTTTACGCTTTGCCGAAGTGCGGATGTTTCGGGCCGGCGTCGACACCTATAAACAGGTGGTGATTTTCGGGATAAAACCCAAATTGCGCACGGCCATCGGTAAAACGTTGGCCAAACGGCAGCAGTCGGTGTTGTTGCAGTATGACGCGGCACCGGCGATAGATGCGGGCGCGGATTTTATCTACGAAGTACCGCAAGCACCGGCCGGCCAATTCAGACCACTCAACCACACGGTTGATGCCGAAGGGTTGGCGGCCGAGCTGATGCCGCTGCATGGAGAGAGCCTGTGGCCGCACTTCAGGCAATGGTTCGGTACAGAACTGGCGCAGGAAAAGCGCCGGCCGTTGTGTGCGCTCGGTTCCTGGCACGCTGCCTTGGCGCTGGCCGCCGGGCAGGTGAACGGCATCGTGACGGCCTCAGACGGCCGCCGCCTGCTGATCAAGGGCAGTACCTTTAAAACCAAGGTCGACAGCGTGGAAGAGCAGGAGAAGGGCGACGGCAGCACCGTTGTCGTCACCACCCGGCTCGACCGCTTTGTGCCCAGCATCCGTGCTTTCGATTTAACCGTCGACCGCCCCTCGTTTGGGGATGTGTTGACCATCAAGTAGTTTTTTTCAACCCTCCGGGTGTGACACCCGGGCGGGTGGCACACCTTTTTCTTCCGTCTTGAAAGGAAAAATCATGTCATCCGTTAATGTGCTGCTCCCGGCAGCCGATACCGCGCTGCCGGCTGTTGAAATCGAAAGCCTGGCCGCCGCCAAACCCGCCTTGTTTGAACTGGGGCAGGTTGTACATACCGCCGAAATCGGCCATTGGGCAGAGCAGCATTTGCCCAATGAGTTATTGGTGGACGATTTGTGGCTCAACATTCTGGTAATGGCGCATGTCACCGGTTGTTGGGATGAGCTGCCGGCAGAGGATCGGGCCTTGAATCTGCGCTCGTTGGAAAAGGGTGAAGAAGGCCGGATTTTTTCAGCTTTCACCCTCCTAGATGAGCCGATATACGTCATTACAGAACGGGATCGCTCTTGCACTACTGTTTTACTGGCATCGGATTATTGATCCAGTCACCAAACCTGCTTTCAAGCAGGTTTTTTCAGACGGCCTGAATATCCAAGGCCGTCTGAAAAAACCTGTTTCACCGCCGACAGTCGTTTACTGTCTCGATGCCGCCGTTAAACAGCATCACCCGCCTTGTGCGGCCACGGCTTATTTTTCAACTCAACCCCATGGGGATATACATCCCCACAGGGGCGGTATGTCCCCGATTTGAAAGGAGGATGTACCATGTTGTACCCAACCCGCCGTATTACGGCATTGCGGGAGTATGCTAAGATGGAGGCAACAATATGTCGGATTTGCTGATAAAACTGTTGCGTATCCGCTTGCCTGTTCCCAAACGTATGTTCGATTTTTGGGTCGGACTGTTTGCAGACATTGTGAAAGCGGCTTTGCTGGCTGTCGTGCCTTATTTGTGGTTTGGTGAGGGCAGTTTGGCAATTCGTGTTTTTAATGGTCTGTGTTTATGTGTCATTGCTTATGCAGCCCATCTTGCCTACTACAGTTTTGTCGTCAGGGAAGAGTCTTTGGTTATCAAGAAGGAGGAGAACTGATGGGACTGACAATTGGTTTACTCATCGTGATTGCTTTAATCATGGCGGTGGTCATTTGGTTGAATGTCCGTTTTCCTTTGGACGAAAACGGCAAACCGATAGACCGCAAACATAAAGCAGATTCCTGACCGAATAGGTCTTATTAATTAATCCGTGCCCTTGCGGCACCACCGTTCCCGCCCATACCGCCCGGTATGCAGGCGGGAACTTTTTTAGAGGTATTGAACATGTTGAAAACCTATATCGCCGCAGTTTTTGCCCATGATCGCGTGATTGCAGAGCACGCAGTACGCAAAATCAATGGATGTTATTTGCCGGCATCCGATGATGCCGATTCATCGGTCATGGTGTCAGCCTTATGTGCCCAACAGGGCATCCCTGAATTGGAGAACGAGGCAAGCATACGGATTTTGGAATTGGATGAATTTATCCGGTCTGAAAATGCGCGGGGATCGTTTCATGAAAAGGCCGATACCCGACCCGTCTTTGCCTATTTCATGCAGTTTGACAGCTTTAGCTCGGAAGGCCGTTTGTCCGATGCTGTTTCAGATCTGCATTATCTGCTTCAAGAGGAGGAGCTCTGTCTGGCCAATTATGAGCAGCTCTTATACTCGCTGAGTGAAACCGATGCACTTTGGCTTTATCACCGCCACGCCGACCTGATTATCGAATGGATGGATGCCAAAACTTCGATATTCACCCTGGGTTACAGCGCGGCTGAAATCTTGGTCAAAGCCGACAAGGTTTGTTGGGAGCTGGTCAACCGTTGGGCCGCAGACGTATTGCGGCGTTATCTTTGATGTTCGGTTTAACGAAACCCGGAACCGATTGATGTTTTAACCCCATGGGGCACCGCCCTATGGGGTGGTGCCCCTCTTTTTTTATTTTGAAAGGAAGCACCATGAAAGCTTATATCGTTTGGATGAATACGGAATATGAGTTGGCCGAAGAAGCGGCTATCGCCATTAACGGCCATACCATTTCGGCGCTGCAAGACGAAAAAACCGGAGAGGAGGCCGTCAAGGAATACCTGGCCATCCACGGTTATTCGCCGGATGCGCTGGATATGCTTGAAGAGGCCGCTGCGTATTTTGCCGACCACAACCTCAGCGGCCGCTCGGCAAACCGTGCCGAAGGTCTCTATAACTGCGTGGTTTTCGTTGACGGACCGGTGACGGCCGAGCAGTGGGTTCAGTTTGCCCGCAGCCTTGATTTCCACAGCAACATATCGGTAGATATGGCTCAGGAAGTGTTCACAGGCATTCTGCCGGGTTCGTCCGATATTTGTTACCGCCTGTTGAATGATTTGCTGTGCAATTACGCCTGCGATGAACCCGATATGGATTTTATCCTGATCCCGAACCGTCCGGATGTAGCCGGCTTTGACGATCTGAGCTATCTGTTGCGCTCAGTTGACTGGACGGCCGATAACTTCAAGCAGCATTTGGCCAGACTGAAGCAAACCGATTTGCTTTGGCTCTACAAGCGCAACCTGACCACCATTAACCAATGGATGGCAGAAAACCAAGTGGACTTGCTGGATATGGCCACCGTGCTTTACCCGGATACCGAAGACCCGGAATCCATGTGTGCATCGCTGGTGCATCAATGGGCGCACAGTTTGATGTATCGGTATACGCAGCAAAAATAGGCAGTAAAAAAGCACAGGCCGTCTGAAATGTGCGCCGGTTTCCGGTGGCGGTTCTTTGCAGGCATTTGCCTGATTTCAACCCGGTGGGTCACCATGCCCACCGGGCATGGTGACCGCCTTTTTTAAGGAGTTTGTCATGCCCAATTGGTGTCTGAACAATATGGTTATTACCGGCGACCAAAAACTGGTTGCCGAACTGGCCGATAAAATCATCGTTCCCAATCCACACGGCTCCGAGCCGGCGACATATTTTGATTTTAACGGCATTTTGCCGATGCCCGACGCACTGCATATTGACGAAGGCTCTATGCTTGCATACGGACTGTTACCGCCGGATGCCGTATTGGCGGAGCAGAAATCCGAATTGTCATCCTGGCAATACGACTTGTTGGCCAAACATCTGTCACCGTTGGCAGACTGGCCGACATTGACGGTGGCCGAAGCCAATCGCCTGTTTGAAGCCGATACCGGGCTTCAAGGTAAGTGTCGTATCAATCTGGAGCTTGGCCGGCAGTTGCTGAACAATATCTTGCTGTACGGCCACCCAACCTGGTATCTCTGGTCTATCAATAACTGGGGCACGAAATGGAACAGCTACGGTCCTCAGATAGATGTTTCAGACGGCCGTATCCAGGTGGTTTTTGACACCGCCTGGTCACCACCCGAAGGCGTATACCGCGCCATCTGCGAGGCATATCCCGGCCTCAGGCTTGAAGCGCAGTATTACGAGCCGGGGATATGGTTTGCCGGCACCTTCACCGGTGCAGACGGTAAATTTACGGATACCCCGTGTAGCGATGAAGAAGTCAAACAATTCGCCATCGACTGCTTCGATGAGTATTTTGAAGAGGAAGATGAAAGCGAAGACGACGAGGTGTAAAGCCTTATTTTAAGCATTATCCAACCCGCAGGGGCATCCCCTGCGGGTGCCCCCTGTTTTATTCCGATAGGAGGCACTATGAATCCCACTCAATCTACCCGTTTTGAAGTCATCAAGCAGCACGGTCATCATTATCTGCGCTTGAGCCTGCCCGAAGGCAGTCCGGTGCTGGACGATATTTGCTGTAACGATGATTATGATTACGAGGTGCCCGATGCCGTGATCGACATCAACCTCGACAAGCTGATCAGCGCTTTGGAAATCATGATGTTGAACCAGGATGTTTTTCGGCACGTCGGCATTGAGGCCGGCGTTGAGTCGGAAGGCTATGAAGGCAGATTGAGGCAGGAGTATTTAAAGCTCTATGCCAACCGTGTTGTCAGCAACTGGCATTTCTCGTTCTTTTTGGAATTTTGCAATGAAGGGACAGGCTCTGTTTATTTTATTGATTTAACGATATTTTTCAGTAATACACTTGGGACATTTGACAATATTGTCGATGCGCTGAGGCAGTTAATCCCGGATGGTTCTTAAACCCAAGCCCCGCCAGTTGGTGGGGCTTTTTAATATCGGAGAAGTTTAAAAATTTGTTAATGCTGTTGAGTTATTACTATAATATAGTAATATAAACTCACAACCCGTAAATGAACAAGTATACGAAGGAGTTGAAAATGTTTTTAGCCGGTGCCGGAGCTGCACAAGTGCTCATTGCAATACTTTGGTTTGTTTATTGCCTGGGCAGACTGATTGCAACAGCACGTAAGACGTCCACTCGAATGTTTGCTACGGCGGGATACCTTTGCATTCTCGGCATTGGCTTGTTCATCTACGTACTGCCCGTGTTTAGAGCGGGGCGAGACGATGGTGCGCAAGAGCCGTTTTTTCTTTCCTTGGCTCCGTATGCGGGTTATGGTTTTTTTGTAATGGCCTTGCTAACCTTTCTATTTGGTTGTGTATGTTTTGCTGAAAACGATTAACCCGAATAATGTTAACGCGCATGTAAAACTGCACCAGGAAATCAGGGTATGGGCACTTAAAAG